>JAFTHF010000325.1 GCA_017457545.1 Clostridia bacterium | reverse complement strand
TTTCAGTTAACTGTTAACCTTGGAGCCACAGGAATTTCCTTTATAGGACCATTTATAGGTGTTGACAGTCCCGTCACCGTAACTCAAATGCTGTGGGTCAATATAATAATGGACACCTTGGGAGCACTCGCCTTTGCATCAGAGCCACCTCTTTTGGAATATATGAGGTCTATGCCAAAAAGCCGAGATGAAAGTATATTGTCAGTCCCAATGCTAAAAAAGGTACTGATAAACGGGGCATTTATCCTGTTTTTGTGTGTTTGGTTTTTAAAAAGTGATACCCTGTATATGATTTTACATAGAAGTGATGAAGGATATCTTCTCAGTGCCTTCTTTGCAATGCTGTGCTTTATGTGTATATTCGTTTGCTTTGTATCAAGGACAGAAAGACTGAATATTTTTGCAAATATCTCCAGAAATCTCTCCTTTATTTTAATAATGATGCTTATTGCCATAGTGCAAATATGCTTTATATATTTTAGTGGTGATATCTTTAGATGTATCCCTTTGTCAATCCATGATTTAATATCAACTATTTTGATCTCATCCTCAGTTGTTATATTTGATTTTTTAAGGAAGCTTGTTTCTAAGCTTATAAGACTAAAAAGAGGGGAATATATAAGTGAAAATTCTCATAGTATAGAAGTAAGTAATAATTGGAGGAAGGAAAATGCAAGATAATAAATATCTGCCGGAGGGTGCACTTTACTCTACAGCAGAAAACAGAGAATATATTTCAAGTGTAGCAGGGCTTGAAAAAGCTATGAAAGAGGGTAAAATACTTGAGGGAGTGGTTAATTTATGTGATAGCGACACATATACTCTTCACATAGATTTAGGTGGAATTGACGGTATTATAAAACGTGAGGACGCTGTTTACGGCAACGAAATCAAGGATATTGCCATAATTACAAGGGTAGGTAAGCCTGTTGCATTTAAGGTTATGGAAATACAACAGAAAAGCGATAAATATATTGCCATTCTTTCCCGAAAGGAAGCACAAAGGGAATGTATGGAAAATTATATTTCAACCTTGAAAGCAGGAGATATAATCCCTGCTCGAATCACTCATTTTGAGCCCTTTGGTGCATTTATGGATATAGGCTGTGGAGTTATATCCCTTATGACTGTTGATTCCGTATCCGTATCCCGCATTTCAACTCCGCAGGAAAGATTTTTCTTACGTGAGGAAATTAAGGTGGTTGTAAAAAGCATAGATAGTGAAAATAATCGCCTTTATGTATCTACAATAGAGCTTTTTGGCACATGGGAGGAAAACGCACGTCTGTTTTCCCCCGGGCAAACCGTGTCATGTGTTGTAAGAAGTATAGAGGATTACGGCATTTTCGTGGAGCTTGCTCCTAATCTTGCCGGTCTTGCCGAATACAGAGATGATCTTGCAGAGGGACAGTGCTGTGCAGTCTACATAAAAAGCATAATCCCCGAAAAAATGAAGGTTAAGCTTGTAATTATCGATGCTTACGATTTTACCCCGAATCTTAAGCATCCAACATATTTTATTGATACCGATAAAATAAAGCATATAGATTATTGGCGTTATTCTCCAAACGGCAGCAAAAAGCTTGTTGAAACTGTATTTTAAATAAAAAAGAATTCCGATTTCTCGGAATTCTTTTTTTGTTTATTCAGCTGTATCGTCGCATATCCAGTTCCAATTAGTGTGGTCAACTCTTAAATACGCAGATGCCTTGGCAGGATCGGCAAGATCCTCAGGCTTCAAATCGTTTCTTGTTTCCTCGTAATAATTGTAAGTATACCAACCGGTAGTGTTCTCAAAAACTACACTTACAAGTTCATCACATAAGTTGAATGCATGAGAGCCGATTCGTGTAACACTCTTAGGAATTGTAATTTCGGTAAGAGAGCTGCAGTATAAAAATGCATTTCTTCCGATAGAATTAAGATTTTTAGGAAGAGTAATGTCGGAAAGTGAGGAGCACAAGCTAAAGGATTCACGGCCAATTGATGTAATCTGCTCACCGAGTGTAACGCTTGTAAGAGGAGTGCAGTTTATAAATGTGTAATCCTTGATTGCTGTTATGCCTGATGGGATTTCAAGAGAAGTAACAAGAGTATCTCCAATGTACAGGCTTCCTGCATAATATAATGGGTTAGCCTTTCCGTCCTCAAAGTCTATATTACACCAAGCAGTAATGTCGGAAATAATAACTTTTTTAAGTCCTGTGCAATCCTGGAATGCGTTAGTCATAATATCGGTAACGCTACTTGGAATTGTAATGGCTGTAAGCCCTGTACAGCCCTTAAAGGTGTAATTATCAATACATGTTACACCGTCAGGAATGTTAACAGAAGTAAGAGCTATACAATCATAAAATGCAGATTTACCAATTGAAGTAACCGTTGAAGGAATTTCAATGCTTGTAAGAGAAGTACAGGTTGAAAATGCGCCGAAGCCGATTTCCTTAAGACCGTTAGGCAAGCTTACGTTGAGAAGCTCTGTGCAGCCCTGGAAGGAGTATTCGCCAATAGCTGTAACACCCTCAGGAACAGTAATACCTGTTATTGAGGTGTTGTTAAAGAATGCATAGTTGTATATGGCATAAGGACTGTCCTTGTAGCTTGCAGGAAGTGTAATCTCTGTGTCAGTGCCTGTGTAAACCATAAGATAGTATTTATCGTCCAAGGTCATAAAGATATAATCTCCAACCTTTTCAAGTATACTTTCAGCCTCCTCTGATGTATGAATTACCTTTTCATATGCGAAATACATATCAACATCAATGGAGGAGAAATTGTATACCTCAGCAAGCTTGTAGCAATTAGAGAATGCCTCATATCCAATGGTGGTAACACTTGCAGGTATCTTGATGCTTGTAAGGGCAAGGCAATCATAAAATGCATTTGTACCGATGGTTGTAAGTCCGTTACCCATTGTAATCTTAGATAAGGAAATACAATCCACAAATGCGTTATCGCCTAACGAAGTAACACTGTCAGCGATTACAATTTCGCTAAGCTTGATACAATTCTGGAATGCATTATTCCTTATTTCGGTAACACCCTCGGGAATGTTGATTGAAATAAGCTCAGGACAGGTGTTGAATGCATACTCTTCTATAATTTTAAGGCTGCTCGGTAATGTGAGCTGCTCAAGAGACAAGCTACCGTAGAAAGCGTAAGAGCCGATGCTTGTAACACCGTCGGGGGCGATAAATTCTTTATCCTCTTTACCTACGGCATACTTAATAAGTGTAGTGCCGTCTTTAGAATAAAGATTACCGTTAATTGACTTATAAACAGTGTTGTTTTCGCCTACGTTAATTTCCTTAATTGCGATACACGCATTAAAGGTGGACGGGCCGATAGTAGTAACGCTGTCGGGAATATTAACAGCTTCAAGCTCATAGCAGTTGTTAAATGCAAGGTCACCGATAGATGTAACACCGTTTGGAATGGTCGCTGATTTAAGAACTGTGCAATATTCAAATGCAGACTTGCCAATTGTTGTAACATTTTTACCGATAGTTATATTCTCAAGATGATTGCAGGAACGGAATGCGTTATCGGCAATTGCAGTAACGCTATCGGGGATAACAATGCTTTTAAGTGATGTACAGGAATGGAATGTATATTCACCGATCTTTGTAATATTTTTACTGAGAGTAACACTTTCAAGGGCAGAGCAGTTCCAGAATGCCGCAGAGCCGAGGCCTGTTACACTGTCTGGAATTACAATGCTTTTTAGCTTGTAGCAATAATGAAATGCGCTGTCACCTATATTTGTAACGCTTGTGGGAATTGTAATGCTTTCAAGTGTGGTGCAGCCGTAAAATGCATAACCACCTATAGATAAAAGTCCGTTGGGGAGAGTAATGCTTGTAAGACTATAGCATAAACGAAATGCACCGAAGCCGATTGATGTAACACCGTCGGGGATTGTAATACTTGAAATTGATGAGCAGCCGTAAAAGGCAGAGTTGCCAATTGATGTAACACCCTTTGGAATATTTATATTCTTAAGGGAACGACAGTTTTGGAAAGCGGATGTACCGATATCTGTAATAGTATCAGGCAATGTTATGCTTGTAAGCTTATCACAGCCTATAAAAGTATAATTACCAATAGAGGTAACGCTGTCGGGAATAGCAATCTCGGAAATTTCCACATCATTAACGTAAAAGCCGACGGAATATTGCATAGGGTTAGATGTAGCGTTTACAAAGGTAATATTACACCAAGCCTTGATATCGTTAATATTCACCTTGGTAAGCTCATTACACTGCTCAAATGCCGATTCACCTACATATATCAGGCTATCGGGAATTGAAACAGCAATAAGGGCAGTACAGCTTCTAAATGCGTAAGCGCCTATGTATTTTATTCCCTCAGGAAGAGTAGCGCTTGTTAAAAGGGTACAGTTGTTAAATGCTGAATCTGCAATACCTACAGTATCATTACGAAGCATAGTAGTAGTGGTTTCTTTATCACAGCCAACTACCCATTTGTCAACATATGATATACCATACTCTTTTTTTATAACACCGGTACAGCCCTGAAATGCAGCAGCACCGACGGATACAACAGTACCTGGAATAGTCACGCTTGTAAGCTTATCACAGCCTTTAAATGCGTTGGAAGCAATAGCTGTAACAGGTAAGGACTCATGTATGCTTGGAATAACAACATCTGTATCTGCGCAGGTACCGATTCCCTTAACCGTGTAGGATGACTGGTCCTCATTTAAGGTGAATTCAAGACCTATGCTGCTTCCGTCATCGGCAACAGGCGTAGTTGTTGTATCTGTAGTATCGTCACCACAAGATATAAGCGATGTAGAGACAGTAACTAAGCACAGAATAATTACAAGTGATAACAGTATTATTTTTTTCATGCTTTTCTCCTTTAATTTGTGTATCCTTCTACTTTATATAACAATAAAGATATAGTGTGCGTCACGGGTAGTGTATATATTTTATCATATTTTATATCAGTATTCAACATATTTTTTTGACACTAAAGCTGTCAAAATATTATCAAAAATAGGAAAGAGAAGCCTCTTTCTATTAAGTATAGCACTTGACGTTACGTTAATGTCAATAGTAAAAATAAAAACCACTAGCTTGTGAACTAAATGGGGTTCACTTCACTTGAGTGGTTTTATTTTTCTTCACATTCAATCTTCGAAATGAAGAATTTTTATAATGTTATTCAATTGTTTTGAATTCAAACCAGAAGGTGCTACCCTTACCAAGCTCACTTGATACACCAAAGCGACAGTTGTGAAGCTTAAGAATATTCTTTACAATAGACAGACCAAGTCCTGTGCCCACCTTGGCTCTTGTATGAACCTTATCGACCTTATAGTATCTGTCCCAGATAAGATGAAGATCCTCCTCACTTATACCACAGCCTGTATCAATCACAAGTATCTTTACCGTATCGCCGTTTATCTCCTGACGGACAGTAACCCTTTTATCGTCACCCGTGTAATTGATAGCATTGTTGATAAGATTGTATATAACCTGAAGCACACGGATTTCGTCGGCATAGATATAAACATCTTTTGCATATTCGAATTCAATGTTATATCCATCATGAGATATAAGATGGTCATATCTTGTTATAGTATTTCTTATACATTCTGTAAGGTTCATTCTTTGCTGATTAAGGGTCTGAGTGCCGTTTTGCAGCTTGGAAACATTAAGCAAATCATTTACAAGAGAAGAAAGCCTTGCCACCTCATCAATAATTACCTGCATATTTTCGGGGGTGTTTTCACCGGGAATATCACGCATAACCTCACTGTATCCCGATATCATAGTAAGGGGTGTGCGCAAATCGTGAGAAATATTGGCGATAAGCTCCTTTTGCAGCTTATCAACCTTTGATAGCTCCTCAGTCATATGGTTAAGCGTTCTTGCCAGCTCCACAGTTTCCTCTGTGCCTGTTTCCTCAAACTTTACATTGTAGTTGCCAAGGGCAAGCTTTTTAACATCTGCGCTCATATTAACAATAGGAGATGCAATTCTTTTTGAAAGGAAAAAGGAAATAATTGCTGTAACTCCACCCATAAGAATTGAAATCAACACAAGCTGAAAGCGAAGAGTACGAACCGTCGCTGTTACAGGCTCTATAGATGAGTTAAGCACATATACAAGGGTTTCTCCCTCTTGTGTGGTTGTAACATTTACTGTAAGAATACAGTTGGCAGGGCTGCTTACGGAGGGAGCGCTGCCGTTATAATAGCTGGGATTGTAGTAATTATCTCTGAATTCCTCACGGGAAATTATCTTAATAAGCTGTCCGTCATTTTTTACAGCATCCATATACCAGTTATCAATAATGGTATTAACGGGTAGCTTATGTATTATACAGTCATTCAGAGAGTGACAGTTATATATAATCTCCTCATCATTCGACATATTTACCATTATCATACAGGTTTCATGCTGTATGGAAATTCTGTCAAATAGAGCAGCGAAATTATCATTATCAACGTTATCATTTATAAGCTCGGCAACCTGATCCATATCATTGATCTTAATGTACTGGTATATTCCGCTAAGTAGGGCAGTCTGGGTTATCCAAAGGATAATCAGCATAACCGCAATAAGTATCAGCATTGCGAAAATAATTCGGGATCGTATGCTGGGCGCCTTATTCTGATTATTCATACTTATCCTCAAATCGGTAGCCTACGCCGCGAATTGTTACAATAAGGTCATTATACTTGCCAAGGCTCTTTCTGAGAATTTTGATGTGAGTATCAAGTGTTCTGTCATCACCGAAGAAATCATAGCCCCATACATCGGAAAGAAGCTTGTCACGTGAAAGAGCAATATTCTTATTTTTTATCATATAGAAGAAAAGGTCGTATTCCTTAGGGGACATATCGATTCTTTCTCCATCGCGGTAGACAATTCTTGCTGTAAAATCAACAACAATGCCACCGTTTGCAATAGAAACAATCTCATTTTTATTTTCTTCCTTAACAGGGGCAGACTTTGCGCGCTTCATAATTGCATCTATTCTGAGCATAAGCTCTTTTGGTGAAAAGGGCTTAACAACATAGTCATCAATGCCTATTTCAAATCCGTTAATTTTATCGTATTCCTCTCCACGGGCAGAGAGCATAATAATAGGAATATCGGATGTTTTTCTGATTTCACGGCATGCGGTAAAGCCGTCAAGCTCAGGCATCATAATATCCATAATTATAATATCAAAGCTTTCGCTTCTGAACTTTGTTATAGCATCCATTCCGTCTACAGCTTCAACTATCTTGTGTCCGTCAAATTCTGCATATTTACGGATAAGCTTTCTTATCATTTCTTCATCGTCAACTACTAAAATTTTATACATTGTCGTCACCTCATAAAAATAATATCATAAAAGCAAATCGTTTGTCAATATATATCAAAAATGCAACAACACAGGGTATTGCTGCTTTTTAG
>JAFTHF010000324.1 GCA_017457545.1 Clostridia bacterium | reverse complement strand
GTACACGATATTGAACGGGTACAAGCACACCTGTTTTACATGGCCTGTAATATCCTCATTACTGGAGAGCAGAGCTGCGCCAGACGTAGGAAAAAAGCCAATGCCTGAGGTTTCAGACAGCGTAGAAAACTGCACTTTTTTACCCGTACTAAGTCCGGGAAAAGTGTTCAGCAAGGTCAGAAGGACCTTACTAACAGCCTCTGTGCCGTCAATATCAAAGGTTTTTTGTGTTGCCATTTTAGCCGCCACCTCCTATTTTCTTTACACCTGCTATCCAGTATTCGCCGTGACGTGCCTTAGCGGTATCAAACCAGTGGTCTGTTGCTTCAGGGTTGGAAAAATGCAAAGGCCTGTCAGTCAGCACCTTTTTTACGCCTTTTCTGGCCCACGGGCTTCCAGTCACAGGATCTACCATGACTTTACCGCCGTACAAAAAACGTCCGTACGGTCCGGGGAATATGGCTTTTTTACCGCCGTCCTCTGTGTGTGAGCGTTGCTGTAAGCTACCAGTAAGATGTGGCATTACAGCTTTACAGTCCTCAAGCACTCTGTCACCCAGCCACCGCTGAGCTTCAGAGAATTGCTTTGAGAATCTGTCAAGGCTTATATCTATCCGAAAATTAGCCCCTACGTAAGAGATTTTCGGAAAATGTTGCATTTCAGACACGCTTATCTTCCTCCGATCTCAAAGTGAGGAAGCAAGCTGTAAAATGCCACAGAGCTTACCATATAAACGCCGTCATGGGCGGCGTTCATAGCAGAATAAAGTCCGTCCTCAAATCCAGCGTCAGATACCGGCTCTTTTGAGTAGTAGTTACCGACAATGAAAAAATCAGACTCAGGTGTAAAAGTAAAGTAGTTACGGGGGTTTTCAATAGCTGCATAGGCTTTAGGGCCAACGTATTGTTTATCAAGGTGTAATGCAGGATCACTGTAAACGGTGAAGCTGTCCTCACTTGATACACTGATGTGTCCTTCAGCGTCAGCTATCTTTTCAGGCTTATAGATTATTGGGTCAGCTGTCTTGTTCCTGCGTACATGGATAATAAGGTCAACAGCGTCACTGTTTGTCTGCCCCTGCCGTGTAGCATTTGTGCCAGCGTTCTCTATGAGGTCTGCACCTATGAAAACGGTGGTGTACCAGCTATCTGTTTCGGCATGGTAGTTAAACAGAGTTATTGTGTTTCGGTACATAGCGCACCTCCCCAGCGTACAGCAGATTGATACCGTTAGCGTCAGGAATGTTTGCCAGATACTTAGCAACAATACTGCCTATCAGCTTATTTTGTTCGGCGGCATTAGCCGCAGCCGCCGCATAGACAGAAGCAGAGGCATTATTTACCGAAAAGGAAATAGACTCTCTGCCAGACGATATAGAGGCCACAGAGCCTCTGTATTCGCCGTCCTCTGTCACCCGTGCGGTTGCGGCTTTACGCTGAAGGTCAATATAAAAGAGAGCTTCTGCAACGGCACACACAGCCTTTTTAACCTTTTCGATATGAGCCTCAACAGTGGGAAAAGCAAAAGTCAGTCTGCCAAAAGTGAGAGTGTCGATTTCATCACTTGCAAGGCTGAGCCACTTGTTAGCGTTTTCCTCTGTCAGAACCTCACCGAAAAAGCCGCTTTTATAAAAAGCATGGTCTGCGTATATTGC
>JAFTHF010000323.1 GCA_017457545.1 Clostridia bacterium | reverse complement strand
TATGAGATTTATCGTAGTACATTATAGTACATAAACTGACGGATTTCAAGATTAACTAATAAAATGGGCTTATGTACTAAGAAGATATCTCGACTACATTTATGTATATTGAAAGCGAGTGCCGCAATGCACTCGCTTTTTATTCTTATTTTAGCATGAATTTCCATTCCTTGTCTTCGTTAAGATACCAGCTAAATTCACTTGTATTATCATTGAGAAACACATCAAGCAGCTCAAGCATTGTTTTTGAAAGCGAAAGTGTCTTAAATTCCTTGAGGGTTGTCCAAAACACCTCCCCCTCATCGGAAGAACGGAGTTCCCCTGTGAATTTGTCCGTTTTGTAGAGTAAAATTACATAACGAGAGCCGTCGTCACACATCCAATCGTCAATTCCACAAAGACAGGGGCTTTCTATTTTAAGTCCCGTTTCCTCATATACCTCGCGTATTACCGAATCCGTAAAGGACTCTCCATATTCAACATGGCCACCGGGAAAAGCAATTCCTGACCAGTTCTTTTTTCTTACCTGTGCAACCACCCTGTCACCGTCATATACCATACACATATTTGTAAAAATTACTTTTTCCATTTCAAGCTCCGTGCCCTTTTCTTCTTAAATATTCATTTATCAAAATTGGTTGAATAAGTGGATAGGTCCATTCTGTGGGAAGCTCATCAAAAAGCTTTACAAGCTCCATTTCGCTGTTCAAGGCGGAATCAAAGGAATAAATATCGGCAAAATAAAGCATACCGTAGGTTTCTTCGCCTGTTTCATTTACTCTGTTTTTGCCTGTCACAGAATACACACAAATAGGTTCAATGGAAAAATCAAGTGCACCGGTTTCCTCGTTAAGCTCTCTCTTAGCTGTATCAAGTATATTTTCGTCTTGTTCTCTGTGTCCGCCGGGAACCTCATAAGTATCTCTCTCCTTATGCTTACAAAATACCCACCTGCCGTTATGCTTTGATATTATAACAGCAAATTTAAGAAGCTCATCCTTTATGCTTTCATAAAATTTAACTTCCATGAAGTCACCTCTGTTTCTCTACTTGCTCAATAGCCCAATTTTGCATTTCTAAAAACATTTTACCTTTTATCTTGTCATACTCAACCCACATAAATTCGTGATCGCCTTCAATAGGCTCTTGCACCTTTTCTATAAGTTCTCCAATATAATACGTTTGGATCGGGTGGAAATATCCAACTGTGGGGTGCCTTGTATATGCCTCCGCAGAGCAAAGCTTTCTACCTATATTTACTATGTAACCTGCTTCTTCAAGACATTCTCTTGTCAAGGCTTTACTGTGATTTTCGCCCTTATCAATTCCACCACCCAAAAGAAAATATCCCTTTGGCGTTTTAATTACACCCACTTTATTATCCTTAATAGGAATAATGTATGCTCCCTCTCTGTCTCGGTATTCAGCATTTTCCTTTATGCCAAACACTCTGTGAATGTCGAGTACCCCTTTATACCAAGTAGGTATCGGGGTTTTCATATTGTCATACCAGCTAAGCACGTCCTTGGCTTGATTTATCATTACGTTTACTTGCTTCTCTCCGAAAGGAATCGCCCACGGAACAGAAGAAAGGGTATTTGAGCTTATGTATAATGCAAGAAGCTCCCAAAATTCATAAGGTACCTTGTTATTGAAATATCCATTCACCATTCCTGTAGCGAACAACGGAGTTGCTTGTGCACACCAAACGATTCGGTTAAATTCTTCCCAAGGGTCGCCAAAATCATCTCTGTCAAAGTCAATGATGTAGAGCTTTTTATCATTTCCAATCATCATATTTCCGATATGATAATCTCCGTGCTGATATGTGCGAGGTCGGTCTTTAAGCAAATACCTGTGAGAATTTATGTAATCGATAAATGCTTGACCGTTCTCATATTTTATAGGACATTCGCTATACATTTTAATTTTTCTGTCAGCCTTGCGATTGAAATATGCTTCCCAACTTTCAATGTTGTCGGGAGCGGGGATTTTGTGAATCTCCTTTAATATTCTCCCTGCTTCAAAGCCATAAAAATATTGCTCGTTCGCTGTCAGCTTGGGTGCATTCTCCTCAGCATCAACACCGTCTATCCAAGATTGAAGGGAGTAAACTCCTTCATCGCATATTCCAAAGGTTATGGGTTTGCACATAGGAACATCAAGTGACGCCACTTGCTTCATGTACTCAAACTGCTTTTTCTTTCTCTCATACTGCTCAATTGGTGAAATGCGAAGCAAAAATTTGCCTCCATTCCCGTCAGTAACAAGATATTTCTTATCCTTAGACCAACCCTTATTTATAAACTCCTTGGCCCGAAAGGATAAAATAGCTTTTTCTTCCATTATGCACACCTCCCCTGATATAATGCTTGAATAATTATATCATATTCAAATGATTCTGTCAATTTAATGTGTTATAAGATGAGTGAAGAATAACCGAATTTTAATTACATTTCTATTAAACTATTTCAAACACCTGCGAAGCGTGTATTCAAGATATATCTTAGGGCGATAACAACTCGAAAATAATAAACGTATAATATTGTGGTGCTTCACCAAAATTTTTATAGGAGGTTTTTATGAGTAGACAAAATCCATTTATGCGAAGTACCAACGATCGCCATTGTAATAACTGTTAAAACGAATGATAGAAATCCGTGTGTAGTCTGCCCTCCCGGTCCGGAGGGTCCTCAGGGAATACCCGGAGGTGTACTAAGCTATGCCGACTTTTATGCCCTGATGCTTAAGTATCACCGGGCAAAGTCAATGTAGCTCTTGTTTTCTTTGCTGATTTGTGGTAAAATTGTAGTGAAAAACTATTTTTAGGAGAGATTATGTACGATATAGCAATAATTGGCGCAGGCGTTATAGGCGGTATGATAGCAAGAGAGCTATCCTTCTATAATTTGAGCGTATGCCTGATTGAAAAGGAAAACGATGTTGCCACAGGCGCAACAAAGGCAAACTCTGCAATAGTTCATGCGGGATTCGACGCAAAGGTAGGAACATTAAAGGCTAAGCTGAATGTAAAAGGCTCTAAAATGATGCCTCAGATTGCAAAGGACTTAGGCGTAAAATACATAAACAACGGCTCCCTTGTAGTAGGCTTTAATGAAGAAGACGAAACCACTCTTAAGGAGCTGCTAAGCCGTGGCAAAACAAACGGTGTTGAGGGCTTAAGGCTACTTGACAGAAACGAGATTCTGAAAATCGAGCCTAACATAGGTAAGGATGTTACCTGTGCTCTGTATGCCCCAACAGGCGCTATAATCTGCCCCTACGATTTAGCTGTAGCTGCCATAGGAAATGCTATGGATAACGGTGCAGAGCTTAAATGCAGCTTTGAGGTGACGGAAATAGAAGACATGGGCGATTACTACGTAATAAAATCACAAAATGAGCAAATCCTCTCAAAATACGTAGTAAATTGCGCAGGTGTATATTCTGATAAAATAGCCGGTCTTGTAGGAGATTCCTCATTTAACGTGCATCCTCGCCGTGGTGAGTATGTTCTTTTGGATAAGGAAAGCGGAAATATTGTGTCACATACAATATTTGTAACCCCCAGTAAAATGGGTAAGGGTATACTGGTTTCTCCCACAGTTGACGGTAATCTTCTTTTAGGGCCAACCGCTGTTGACATAGAGGACAAGTCCGACAAGTCAACCTCCTGCGAATTCTTCTCTTCTATCTACGATATAGCCGAAAGAAGCGTTTGCGGTATTCCTAAAAACAAAACTATTACGTCCTTCTGCGGACTTCGCTCCGTAGGCAGCACAGGAGATTTTATTATCAACTCTCCCAAGCCCCGATACGTAAATGCTGCGGGTATTGAGTCCCCCGGACTTTCCGCATCTCCTGCTATTGCTGAATACGTATGTAGCCTTTTAGGCGAAATCGGTCTTCCTCTTGTTAAAAAGGAAAACCCCATCACCACAAGAAAATCTATGCACGCATTCAGAGATGCAAGCATAGAAGAAAAAAATAAGATGATAAAGGAAAACCCTTCCTACGGAAAGATAATTTGCAGATGCGAGAACGTTACCGAGGGCGAAATTCTTGATGCCATTCGTACTCAGCCAAGGGCAACCGACCTTGACGGCGTAAAAAGACGTACACGCTCTCAAATGGGTAGATGTCAAGGTGGATTTTGCAGTCCTTATATAATTGAGCTTCTTTCAAGGGAGCTTAAATTACCCTACGAGGAAATAACAAAATTCGGTGGACAATCATACGTAGTAACGGGTAAAACAAAGGAGAAAAAAAGATGACAGAGC
This sequence comes from Clostridia bacterium, assembly GCA_017457545.1. The sequence continues at coordinate 2,901 of JAFTHF010000323.1, read as the reverse complement.
TTGTGATTATAGGTGGTGGACCTGCCGGGATGAGCTCCGCAATATCTGCCTACGAAAACGGAATAAGAGATATCCTTATTCTTGAAAGAGATGATAAGCTGGGTGGTATTCTTCGTCAATGTATACATAATGGCTTCGGGCTTCATAAGTTTAAGGAAGAGCTTACAGGACCGGAGTATGCATACAGATACGAAAAAAAGGTTAAGGAGCTTGGAATAAGCTTTAAGCTTAATACAATGGTCCTTGAAATAACAAAGAATAAAAAAATTATAGCCTCTAACAGCGAGGACGGAATTTTCGAAATAGAGGCAAAGGCCATTATTCTTGCCATGGGCTGCCGTGAACGTGCAAAGGGCGCTTTAAATATTGCAGGTACTCGTCCTGCCGGTATTTACAGCGCAGGTACAGCGCAGAAGCTTGTCAATATGAAAGGATATATGCCGGGCAAGGAGGTCGTTATTCTCGGCTCAGGCGATATAGGTCTTATTATGGCTCGAAGAATGACCCTTGAGGGCGCTAAGGTCAAGGCAGTATGTGAGCTTATGCCCTATTCCTCCGGACTTGCAAGAAATATTGAGCAATGCTTAAACGATTTTAATATTCCCTTAAGGCTGTCTCACACGGTTGTAGCCCTTCACGGAAAGGAAAGACTGACAGGAGTTACAATTGCTAAGGTTGATAAAAACCGTAAGCCCATTAAGGAAAGCTATGAGTTTATCTCCTGTGACACTCTGCTTTTGTCATGTGGCTTAATTCCCGAAAATGAGCTGACAAAGGGAATCGGTGTTGAGATTTCACCTGTGACAAACGGTAGCGTGGTTGACCAGAACAGAGAGACAGGTATCGAGGGTGTATTTTCCTGTGGAAACGTGCTGCACGTTCATGATTTGGTGGACTACGTGTCGGAGGAAGCAGAAATAGCAGGTAAAGGCGCTGCCGATTACATTAAGGGAATTAATAATAAAACGGTGAATATTCCTATTTCAACCGACGGAAAAATCCGTTACACCGTGCCTCAGGTATTAACTGAGAAAAAGGATACCTCCCTGTATTTCAGAACATCAAATCTGTACAGAAACGTAAAAATAAATGTTTATGCAGATGATAAGCTGGCGCTGTCAAGAAAAAAGCAAAGAATAGCGCCTTCAGAGATGGAAATTTTAAAGCTTGATAGCAAAATCCTTGAGGGAGTATCTAAAATAAGGCTTGAACTGGAGGAATTAGAATGAAAAAAGAATTAACCTGTATAGCGTGTCCTCTGGGCTGTAGCCTTATTGTAACATTAGAAGAAAATCAGGTTTTGTCCGTTGTTGGTAACACTTGTCCAAGAGGAAAGGAATACGCAATAAACGAATGTACTGCTCCTAAAAGAATGGTAACAACTACAGTCCGTTGCGAAAATGGAGAGCTTGTTTCCGTTAAGACAAGTCAGCCGATTCCCAAGGAAAAGGTTTTTGAGGCCATGGAAATAATAAACTCAACCGTAGCAAAGCTCCCCCTCTTTGTTGGAGATGTAATAATCCCCGACCTTTTTGGCAGCTCCGTAGTGGCAACTCAATGCAAAGAATAAACTTTGCTGTTAAGGGATAAATAAAAAGGACACCGAGTGGTGTCCTTTTTTGATGCAATCTAAAAACATAAAAAGTAGTTGATATCCCGGGCGGACGCACTTTCGGCAAAACCGTAGCGGCGGCTCCACAAATAAGAAATCAACTACCAAATACAGGATATCAGTTTTATTTGAAATTGTCAAGGAGTACAGCAAAGAATTTGCTCTGAAAATTATGCTTACCATAATTCAACAGTTCCTCTTTTTAAGCCAATCATTATTGTATCTCCTTTTGGAATTATTCCTCAGGTCTTGGATTGTTTGGCAACGGATTTCCGTTCTCATCTCTGTTTATCGGAATGGCTTTTAAGTGAAATTTAATGCTTCTGCAAGGACAGGGTAAATCCATTTCATATTTGTCCTTCAATCCTCTATATGTAAAATCGCCACCGCAACGGATAACCTCACACCAAGTAAATAATTCAGACATTACTCTTGGACAAATTCCGGCAGGACATTCGTAGGAGAAAACAAATTTGTCGCCCTTTTCTATACCAAGTCTGCAATGAGCTGCTTTACCTTCAATAGCTGTCAATTCAAACTGCCATTCTTCTGTAACCCATTTTTTCATAATTTTATCCTTTCATATCCCTATCAATCTCATCACGTGTAAGTACAGTAAGATTTTCGTGTGGATAACTGCAAAGCACACTATCCAAATACTGAATGCCACAAAAATATTTGCATATAGAGGTATCCTTTACTGCACACTTATGCTCATTAGTGTTTTCTGCTATATTCCAAGGACAAGTGGAGTTTCCAAAATTAAGATTACTAAAGTCAATATCCATATTGGCTCCAATAATTTTTTTGATTTTATCGTTCATTATATGTACCTCATTCCTTTACAAATCCAAAGTGATGCTCCACCTTTTTCAAGGTTTCTTGTACTGTGCTGTTTGCAGTTCTTTCAATCCAATAGTAATTGCTGTTTTTTATATCAGCACATCTTTTCTCGTTAATGCTATTTAAGGTTGCATTGCAAGTTTCCTTTGCCTTTTCGAAATCGGTTGCGCTATGAATAAAATCACTAAATCCTTGATGATCGGAACGATTACAGTAATCATCAACCAAATTTGAGGGATCCTTTATTAAGAAAACTATTCGAGAAGCTTCGGTAAGCTTGTCTGCTTCTTCTACAGTCAAATGACAGTCACATAGCACAATTTGGCTTTGAGAAAGACGAATCAAGTCCAATATTACAAAATCCAATTGCTCTCTTGTATTGTCAAGAAGCCATTTTTTATATTCATCTACTGTTCGCCCGAAAAATTCATCAGCATTTTTAAACT
>JAFTHF010000322.1 GCA_017457545.1 Clostridia bacterium | reverse complement strand
GTTCTTGCAGGTAAAATAAATAAAAGCCTTGTAAATCTTCTTCAGATAAAGGGTGGCGCTGCCATCGGTCTTTCAGGTCTTGACGGACATATGATAAAGGCTGAAATGAAGGACGAAAGCCTTGGCTACGTTGGTGAGATTACCGATGTTGATATTAAGCCCATTATCGACCTTATAAACAACGATTACATTCCCGTAGTGTCCACCATCGGCTGCGACGAAAAGGGTAATGTATACAATATCAATGCAGATACCGCAGCTGCCTATATTGCAGGTAAAATGAGGGCAGAGCGTCTTATTACAATGACGGATATTGAGGGTATTTTAAGGGATAAGGATGACCATACCTCAATTATTCAGTGCCTTGATACCGAGGAGGCTAAGGAGCTGTTTAAGACAGGAGTTATCTCAGGTGGTATGATACCCAAGGTGCAGTGCTGTATTGATGCTATCGAAAAGGGTGTAAGTAAGGTTACCATTCTTGACGGACGTGTTCCTCACGCACTTCTTATAGAAATGCTTACCGATGAGGGCGCAGGAACTATGGTGGTGAAAAATAAAGATGATGAATAATGTTAAGCTTGATGATAAGGAATACGTAGCCTCAACCTACGGTCGCTTCGATTTGCAGATTGTAAGGGGTAATGGCTCCTACGTTTACGATGAAAAGGGCAAGGAATATATAGATTTGAATACAGGTATAGCGGTAAACACCTTTGGCTACTGCGATAAGGAGTGGATAGATGCGGTAAACAGTCAGCTGTGCGCATTTCAGCACACCTCAAACCTGTATTATCAAGAGCCTTGTGTTCGCTTGGCTCAGCTTCTTTCACAGCGTACAGGCTGTAAAAAAACCTTCTTTTCAAACTCAGGCGCTGAGGCAAACGAATGCGCCATTAAGGTGGCAAGAAAGTGGGCCCTTGATACTAAGGGTGAGGGATACCACAATATTATCACCTTAAAAAACAGCTTCCACGGAAGAACGGTGACAACTCTGTCTGCCACAGGACAGGATTCCTTCCATACAATCTTTAATCCCTTTACCGAGGGCTTCCTTTACGCAGAGGCGAACAATCTTGCCTCTGTTGAAGCATTAGTAGACAAATCTTGCTGCGCTATTATGATGGAGCTTTGTCAGGGTGAGGGTGGAGTAATGAAGCTTACGAAGGAATTTGTAGACGGTGTTATTTCAATAGCCAAGGAGAAAAATCTTCTTGTGATAATTGATGAGGTGCAGACAGGCAACGGCAGAAGCGGTAGCCTTTACGCATTTCAGGAGTACGGAATTGTCCCCGATATAGCTACTACGGCAAAGGGACTTGGAGGCGGATTGCCCATCGGTGCTACCATGATGTTTGAAAAAACCAGAGATGTTTTAACTGCAGGAACTCACGGCTCTACCTTTGGTGGCAACCCCGTAGCCTGTGCAGGCGCAATTAATATAATCGAAAGAATTGATGATGATTTGCTAAGAGAGGTAAAATCAAAATCAGAGTATATCATAAATGAGCTTACAGGCGCAGAGGGAATAAAATCCGTAAGCGGAATAGGTCTTATGCTTGGCATTGAAACAGAAAAAGATGCCTCAGAGGTTGTAAAAGCCTGTATGGAAATGGGCGCTTTACCTATCAAGGCAAAGAATAAGGTAAGATTACTTCCTGCCCTTAATATCCCTATGGACGCTTTGAAAAAGGCTGTTGAGATTATTAAGCTGGCAGCTAAGGGAGAATAATATGAAATTTAAGTATTCAAAAAAGAATATAGGCTTTTTAAAGGGCAGAGATTTTTTAAAGCTTCTTGATTATACACCGGAGGAAATAGAAGCGCTTATAGACCTTGCAGCTGAGCTTAAGTATAAGAAAAAGAAGGGT
>JAFTHF010000321.1 GCA_017457545.1 Clostridia bacterium | reverse complement strand
CTTGCACCGTCATTAATTACATAAATGTCGGACACTGTGTCGATATTATACTGCTTATCACGGCTGGAGAACTGAAGCTCCCAGGTAGGATAGCAATCGTTGTAGTCCTCAAGAACGATAAACTGATTTGCCTTGGCGCCGTTCTTTATTACCTCACGGTGATTTTTCTTATCAAAAATGCTTACAATGTTGTAGTCCTTGTCAAGCTTGACTGTAAAGAATTTAGTAGATACTGTTCTTCCCGAAATCTTGACACCTGTGTCGCTGAAATCGGGATTTACAAGCTTGTAGCCCTTTGCGGGAATATCCTTTACGTATACGCTCTTGCCGTCAATTTTAACAGTAGACGCATTCTTAAAGGAATGGGGATTAAATACCACATATCTGTCACCCTTAACCTTAGATGCAACGTACTTATATGCTTCATTTCTTATTCCGTTTACAGCTTCACGTATTTCAGCGTAATCCTTATCGCTGCGCTCATATACCTCGGGAATAGAGGAGCCGGGGATAATATCGTGAAACTGATTTGTAAGGATAGTTTCCCATGTGCTTCTTAACACATTCTTAGGGAAGGGCTTGCCTGTAAGCTTGTTCATCATAACAGACATAGCCTCAGCATCAAGGGTCAAAAACTCACACTGACGGTTGTTTCTCTTATTTTTTGCAATAGATGTGTATGTACCTCTGTGGAATTCAAGATAAAGCTCACCCTGCCAGGTGGGTACCATTTCCGGATATTTCTTAATATTCTTAGCTATCTTATCAAGAAATTCTCCTGCAAACTTGATTTTTGTCTGGGCGCATCCGGGGATACCCTTGTCGGTTCTGCGAATGCTTTCAAGCATTTGCTCGGTAGGTCCGCCACCGCCGTCACCGTAGCCGAAGGTCATAATCGCTTCATTTGTAAGCTCCTTCTGCTGATATCTGTTCCAGGCACCGTTAACCTCCTGTGCTGTTGCCATAGGACCGTAGGAGGAATATCTTTCAAAGCCAAGACCCTTGGTCTGTGGCTGAGCAGTTAAAAAGTGAGAATTGATTTCTGTGCCGTCAATACCTCTCCAGAGGAATGTATCGTAGGGCATAGTGTTTCTGTCGTTCCAGCCGATTTTGGAGGTAACAAACCAGTCAACATCGCTCTTGCGAAGAATCTGAGGAAGAGCAGCAGAGTAGCCGAATACGTCGGGAAGCCAAAGCACGTGGCTGTCAACATCAAATTCCTCCTTGAAGAAATTCTTTCCGTACTGTACCTGACGGACAAGGCTTTCACCGGAGGAAAGGTTGCAGTCGGCCTCAACCCACATAGCGCCCTCAACCTCCCATCTGCCTGCCTTGACCATTTCCTTGATCTCAGCATAAAGCTCAGGGCAATCCTCCTTAAGCATCTTGTAAAGAACAGCCTGAGAGGACATAAATTTATATTCGGGGTAGCGCTTCATAAGATTAATTACGGTAGAGAATGAGCGCTGTACCTTCTCACGTGTCTGCTCAAGGGTCCAGAGCCAGGCTACGTCAATATGTGTATGACCGATTGATATGGTTGCAACCTCTTTATCCCTGCACACACCCTTATAGAATTCAGTATCAAGATACTTTATTGCGTCCTTTACGGAATCGTGAAATTCCTTGGAGGCGGGCTTAAGGAAATTAACCCTTGTAAGTGCAGAATTAAGACGCGTAACTATTTCGTGATATTCCTTGGAATTTTCGTCAGCATACTCAAGCACCTGAGAGGGAATAAGAATATCGTAGTAAAGCCTTGTAACATCGTGATTTTCCACCATGAGATCGGCATAAAATCTTACATTTATCTTATAGTGCATGCCTGCATACGCATAAATATGCAATTTATAGGATTTTTTACCGCTTAAGCGAACTATCATATGATTGGTGTCAAGCCCCTGTGTAATCTTGCCGTCCACGTAAACGATAAACTGAGGATTAACCGCATCCCAGTCGGTTTCATCGGTTCTTATTTTGAGAATAAGCTCTTTTTCTCCGATTTCCTCAGGTGAGTAAACGTCAAAGCAGAACCAGGCATGCTCATCCATCTTATCACTCCATACAGTACCCTGAGTGTATGTCTCAAAATTACTGTAATCGGGAAGGGGAGCATTGTTCTTATAGTCGCATTTTGCGTATTTTACATTTTCAACGGGGGATATAAGTGTATATCTCTGGCTATTCAATACATCAAGTAAGGTTTTAATCTTTCTTAATGATTCTGATAAAGGCTTCATAAAGCACCTCCAAGTATAAAAATCTCTACATAAATCTTACCATATTTATAAGAAATAGTCAAGTTTTTTATGTATGAATACGTTTGCAATATTATTCAGCAAATGTGAATATTTTTTCGAAGGTGTCCGGAACAGCAATATTTGTGTGCGTAAGTGTATGTACGTTACTCAGCGCAATAATAAAGCAAAAAAATTTAGAAAAGTTTTTTTATACCTATTGACTTGACAGGACCATTGTGCTATGATTTAGTGTATAATTATTAGTTGAATTTGGATAGCGAAGAAATTTTATTCGCTACATCAAGGAGAAAGAATGGATATCAGGATTACTAAGACCACTACTCCTAAGACTATGGTTCCCGAGAATGAGCTTGGATTTGGAAAGTATTTTTCCGACCATATGTTTGTTATGGATTACGATACAGAAAAGGGCTGGCACGATGCAAGAATAGTGCCATTTGGCAATATTTCACTTCATCCCGCATCAACAGTTCTTCACTACGGTGCCGAAATATTTGAGGGACTTAAGGCATACCGTAGGGCAGACGGCGGCATTCAGCTTTTCAGACCTCTTGAAAATATCAGAAGAATGAATACCTCGGCTGAGCGTATGTGCTTACCTCTTATTGACGAAAATGACGGACTTGAAATTCTTAAGACCTTTGTGGAGCTTGAAAAGGATTTTGTTCCTCACTCCGTTGGCACATCACTTTATCTTCGTCCCTTTATGTTCGGTAATGATGAGCATCTTGGCGTACACGCAGTAAGCAGAGCAACCTTTATGCTTATCGGCTCACCCAGCGGCAGCTACTACAAGGAGGGCATCAACCCTGTTAAGATTATGATTGAGTCTGAGGATGTTCGTACCGTTCGCGGTGGAACAGGCTTTGCTAAATGCGGAGGTAACTATGCCGCATCTACAAGGGCAGGCGAGAGAGCGAACAAAAAGGGCTACTCCCAGGTGCTCTGGCTTGACGGTGTTGAAAGAAAGTATATTGAAGAGGTTGGAGCTATGAACGTTATGTTCAAGATAGACGGCGAGATTGTTACTCCCGCCCTTACAGGCTCTATTCTTCCCGGTATTACAAGAAAGTCCTGTATTGAGGTTTTAAAGGACCTTGGCTACAAGGTAAGTGAGCGACTTCTCTCAGTTGATGAGCTTATGGACGCCCTTAAAAACGGCAAGCTTGAAGAGGCTTGGGGCTGTGGCACAGCAGCAGTAGTTTCCCCTATTGGAAGGCTTATGTATGAGGACGTAGAATACCCAATTAACGGTGAAAAAATCGGTGATACCACAAAGAAGCTTTATGACATTCTTACAGGTATTCAGTGGGGTACAGTTGAGGATAAATACGGCTGGATTTATAAGGTTAACTAAATTAACAAAAGCTTTAAATAATATACACCCGCATTTGTATATATCGCACAAGTGCGGGGGTATTTATTTTAAATTTTTGTATGAAATGTCAAAAATATTTACGCGCGTAAAAATGTTGTTGACAACTGGTGTGAATTGTTATAAAATAAGAAATATATTATTTAAAAGACAGTGAAGGGAATAAAACCGCAAGGTCGGCAAAGAGAATCGGCGATTGGTGTAAGCCGTGCGACTGAAGGGCATACTCACCCCGGAGTCTCCAACTGAACTAAGTAGGCTTGGACGGGCGCTCCCGTTACAGGGCAGTTTACAGATGTAAACGTAAGAGGGCGCATAGCGCCAATATAGAGTGGTACCGCGGATTTTTCCGTCTCTTTTATGCACAGTGCGTAAAAGAGGTTTTTTTGTTTTAGTGCGTATCACAGGAAAGGAATTATCAGTAATGAAGGGCAATGGAAAATATATAAAGCAGTACTTTTCACCCGTAGGGGTCACAATGGACTGGATGAAGAAGGATAGCATTGATAAGGCGCCTATCTGGTGTAGCGTTGACTTAAGAGACGGCAACCAGTCACTTATTATTCCTATGAGCCTTGAGGAAAAGCTTGAATTTTTTAAGCTTCTTTGCAAAATCGGCTTTAAGGAAATAGAGGTAGGCTTCCCCGCAGCATCAGAAACAGAATATGAATTCTGCCGTGCGCTTATAGAACAGAATCTTATTCCCGACGATGTTACTATTCAGGTCCTCACCCAGTCAAGAGAGCATATTATTGCAAAGACCTTTGAGGCTATTGACGGTGCAAAGCACGCAGTAGTTCACCTTTACAACTCCACCTCAGTTGCTCAGAGAGAGCAGGTGTTCAAAAAGAGCAAGGAGGATATTGTAAAGATTGCAAGGTTTGGTGCAGAGCTTTGCAAGGAATACAAGAAAAACGCAAAGGGCAAGATTACCTTTGAATACTCTCCCGAAAGCTTTACAGGGACAGAGCCGGAGTTTGCAGCCGAGATATGCAATGAGGTGATTTCTATCTGGCAGCCAACACCCGACGATAAGGGTCTTATCAATCTTCCCGTTACGGTTTCTCACTCAATGCCTCACGTATACGCAGCTCAGGTTGAGTATATGTGCAAGAATCTTAAGGACAGAGAAAGCCTTGTTATTTCACTTCACCCCCATAATGACAGAGGCTGCGCCGTGGCAGACAGCGAAATGGGACTTTTGGCAGGCGGTGACAGAATTGAGGGTACACTCTTCGGTAACGGAGAGAGAACAGGTAATGTGGATATTATTACTCTTGCACTCAATATGTACTCACAGGGCATAGATCCGGAGCTTGACTTTACAAATCTTCCCGAAATTACCAAGGTTTATGAAAAGGTCACAAGAATGCACGTTTACGAAAGACAGCCTTACAGCGGTCAGCTTGTATTTGCAGCATTCAGCGGCTCCCATCAGGATGCTATTGCCAAGGGTATGAAGTGCCGAGAGGGCAAGGACTGTGTATGGACAGTTCCTTATCTTCCCATTGACCCCGGTGACGTTGGCAGAATTTATGAGGCAGACGTAATCCGTATCAACTCCCAGTCGGGCAAGGGTGGTATCGGTTACATTATGGAAACTCAGTTCAAGCTTAATCTTCCCACTAAAATGCGTGAATCCTTTGGATACCACGTTAAGAGCATATCTGACCATCAGCACAGAGAGCTTCAGCCTAAGGAGGTATACGAAATCTTCCTACGTGATTTTGTTAACCTTACAGATAAGCTTGATGTTGTAAAGGCAGTATATACAGACCAGAATGACGGAATCAAGGGTAATGTAACAGTTAAGTATGATGGCAAATACGAGGATATAGTTTCCTTCGGTAACGGTCGCCTTGACTGTGTAAGCTCAGCAATCCGTGAGCTTACAGGACTTGACTACACTCTTGAAACCTATACTCAGCACGCACTTGAGGAAAAGACCACCTCAAAGGCTGCATCATACGTCAGCATAAAGTCTGACGGAAAAACCTATTGGGGTACAGG
>JAFTHF010000320.1 GCA_017457545.1 Clostridia bacterium | reverse complement strand
CAAGCTCTCCCTTTGCGTTACCGGAAAAGCCGAGATTAATATAATCTACATCAAGATGACGGGAAATTATTGCATTATAGGCATTAGCAAGGTTACAGGAGATGCCACCCTCAGTAATTGAAGAGCCGTAATAAAGGATAGGCTTTTCATATTTATAGGGTGTTGGAGGGCAAATTTCCGCATTATCGTCAACAAAAATCTCTACCGTATCAAGAATTTCATTACGTGGGAGCAAAATTGTAACATCCTCCATCTCGCTGCTCTTCTTAAAATTACCGTTTATTTCCTTAACATCGTAATTAGGTACAGGGGCAATTCCCAAGAATTTAGAGCTTGTTTTCTCACCTACAAAAACAGAAATTGACTGGCAAGCATAAATAGCCATACCGATATCAACCGATAATGTCTTAAATTTCACCTTTATATTAATATTTTCAGAATTGGTTCTGAAGCAAACACGTCCACCGGGAACACGTCTGCCAAGGAAATCAAGATTGGGTAATTTTTCTATAAGCTCATCAGGTAAGCGTGTAAGCTTTTTTGTTTTATCGAAAAAGGGAATTCCGTACACCTTAATCGGTGATTCATTTATTGAATAGCATTTCATATTTTTACCTCTTATTTAATGTTTTTGTCATTTTATAGACACGTGATGCGTTCTTTTGCACCTGAGCTCGTGTAAGCTCACCCTTATTAAGTCCCTTAAGTATGCTTTTTACATCTCCCTTACAGCCGGGCATTACAAGGTCTCCACCTGCAGCTGCAATCTTATATGGAGTTGGGCGAGGATGCTTATCGTGCTTATCGGCCATCATACTACCGTTTACAATCCAGTCAGTCATTATAACGCCGTTGTAATCAAGCTCTTCTCTTAAAAATCCTCGCATAATTCCCTTATGCTCTGATGTGTGAATTCCGTTTAAAAGATTATACGATGTCATAATTGACATGGGATTGCTTTCTTTGATACAGATTGCAAAGCCCTTTAAATATATTTCCCGCATCGCTCTTTCACTTACAATGGAATTACTTCCGTAGCGATTGGTTTCCTGATTATTAGCAGCATAATGCTTTATTGTAACGCCACATCCACTATGAGACTGTACACCTCGGGTAATAGCTGCTGCAACCTTGCCACTTAAAAATGGGTCCTCGGAGTAATATTCATAATTTCTGCCACATTGAATGCTTCTGTGGATATTAAGTGCGGGAGCAAGCCACAAATTAACATTAAACAGCCTCATTTCTTCACCGATTATGTTGCCGCATTCATAAAGAAAATCCAGATTCCAGCTTTGTGCAAGGGCTGTACCAATTGGAAATGCAGTAGCATACTGCTCCTCTATTTTAGCGCCACGGGGTGGCTTGTTTTTGCCTACAAAAGCATTAAGCAGCTTCTGTAGTGGCTTTGCAAGAAATTCCATTACGCTTTCCGGAATACCACCTTGTCCGATAGGATGTGCGTTGCCCTTTGTATCTCTGTAAAACTGACGGCTTACTCTAACTCCTGAGGGACCGTCTGCCATAATCACAGGTAAAATATCTTTGTCCATAAGCAGCGATGTTGTTTCTCCTGCTGCACCTGCCACCTTGGAGCTGGCATTACCGATTATACTTAAAATACCACCCTTAGGAT
>JAFTHF010000319.1 GCA_017457545.1 Clostridia bacterium | reverse complement strand
TAAATAAGGCGTTGAAATAACCTCATAAGGTGCATTCTGACTGAAAATGCAAGGATATTCTTCAGGTTTTTCACGCATAGGTGCGCCGTGAAGAAGCTTTAAAAATCCAAGCTGAAGCATATGAGGCTTAAGCAAAAGCGCATTATTAAAGCTCTGTTCAAAGCTTGATTTACTCTCCAATGGTAAGCCGGCAATCAGGTCTATATGAGTGTGAATATTGCCAAGAGCTACTACTCTTTTTATTTTATCGCAAAGATTTTCAAGTCCTGTGCTTCGGTTTATACTTTTTAAGGTATCCTTATTGAAGGACTGAAGCCCTATTTCAAACTGAAAAAGTCCCTTTGGAGCTTTTTCAAGAATAGAAAATGTGCAATCATCAAGCAGCTCTCCCTCTATTTCGAAATGAAAGCAAACATTTTTCGGTATTTCCTTTCCATATCCGTCAATAATAAAAGAAATTATTTCGTTTGCACGGCTTCTATCTGCATTAAAGGTTCTGTCAATAAATTTTACCGTTTGAGTACCGCTGTTTGAAAGCTTGATTATATTTTCCTTAGATTTTTCCAAGTCGAAAAATCTAACAGTACCGCATCTGCCCGATAGACAAAAGGCACATCTGTACGGACAGCCACGGCTTGTTTCTATATACGCGATTCTGCCGTTAAGAGCTTTAAAATATTCATCACAGTAGGGTGACGGTGGCGTTTCTAAGGATACGTATGGGGGTTTTACTACAATTTCGTCCTTTTTTCTATATGAAATTCCGGGGATTTCATCTACATTCTCGCCTGAACACAATCTGCCAAAAATCTCTTCTCCCTCGCCGGAAAGAACATAATCAATGTAGGGGCTATGGGAAAGAATTTCCTCAATATTGTAGCTGACCTCGGGGCCACCAAGGGCAATTTTTACATTTCTGTGCTGTTTCACCCTTTCTGCCAAGCTTAAAACAAGCTTTTTATTCCATATATATGTGGAAAATGCAATTAAATCAAAGTCGTATCTCAGAATTTTTTCAAGGAGAGTGTCTGTATTTTCATTTATTGTTCCTTCAAATATGTTGCATTCACAGTCGGGTGCAAATTCTCTTACACCAGCCATTAAGCACCATGGCGCTAAGGCTGAATGAACATATTTTGTATTGAACGTACATATTAAGACCTTCACTTTCTCACCTCCCCAATATATTTTAGCAAAACACATGGTGATTGTCAATCATAATATATTTAGGATTGTATTGTAAAAAAATACGCCTATTGACTTTTTTTATAATATATGGTATAATTCTTTTGTTATAAAAGACTCAGGAGATGGTACTTGATGGAGATAATCGACATTCACTGTCATGCTCTGCTCGGAGCAGATGACAAGGCTACGGATATTGAAGAGGCTAAACGTATGCTTGATACGGCATACAGCGACGGTATTCGTGCTATATGCTTTACTCCACATTTTAAGGTGCAGAGCTTTGCTGACAGTGACAGCGTTGAAGCCTTTGATAAGCAAATTCAAGCTTATTTTGATGAAATAAACTCATTTGCAAGAGAAAATTATCAAGACCTTTCTCTCTACCTTGGATGTGAGCTGCTGTATCATTCCGAATCTATAGAGCTTCCAATTTCTAACCCTTTGAGGAGAATTAACGGTGGCTCATATGTTTTAATTGAATTTTATCCCGAGGTATCAATTTACGAGATGAGAAATGCAGTTACAAGGATACTTCGAAAGGGCTTTGTTCCTATAATTGCCCATATTGAAAGATACACAGCCTTGATTAACAGACCTAATTTTGCTTGGGATTTAAGGGAATACGGTGCTCTTTTACAGGCAGATGCCAAGTATGTTGCGAAAATGAGATTGGGAAAAATATCAAGATTTTTGAAACACATGTTCAGAAAATCCTACATAGATGTTGTAGCTTCTAACAGCCACAATTCCCAGTCCTATGAGCATATTATGACCAAAGCGGCCAAAAGAATTTGTTACCTTTACGGTAAGGAGATGGCTGAAAGAGTGCTCTATTCAACACCAAAATCAATTATTGAAAACAAGAAATTATTGGGATAAATTTCATTTACGTATCAACCACTATATTTAAATTTTTTGGATTGCGATTGTTTGGAGAGAAAAATGGTGGATTTAAAAC
>JAFTHF010000318.1 GCA_017457545.1 Clostridia bacterium | reverse complement strand
GAATAGCATAAAAGCAATTTTCGTCGCTTTTTCTCATTCTTATTCTCGCACAGGACGGATAGTAGCTAAGCTTAATATTTTTGTTGTAGGTCTTCTCTATTCCGTTCTTTATATATCTTTCAAGAACATAGTTACCAGATTTATTATATGCAGAAAATACAGGATGTGCGAAATAAATTACATTACCGTTTTTAACAAGGGCGGGATAAGATGCAGCCTCAGGCTTGAAGGGTGTATTCTTATGACCGCAGAAATGACGGAAGGTTCTGCTAAAATAAGGCTCATGAACCTTGGCAAGCATCTCGCCATCGCACCGGGACACATATGCCTTAGTGTAGGAGAGGAATGGAGTTACAATCTCATCAAGCTTGCAGGAGATAAAGTCAAGGTCATATTCTGAGGGACCCTGTATATCTATGCCGATTTCCTTAAATCCACTTTCTCCACTTGCCACAATCGAGCCGCCGTTTTTAACGAACTCAGCAAGAAGTGTCTTATCATCATTGGAGAGCTTAACGCAGTCGGGAAGTATAATACAGCTGTATTTTGATATATCATCGCCATGCTCGATTACATCAAATTCAAGGTGCATAAGCTGAACGATTTTTGATGCACCCATATCTGCCTCATAATCGTGGCTCATCCAGATAGCAATGTCTGTATATGCCTTTGTATTCTCGGAATACTTCTCTATCTTCTTAACATAATCAAAAGCGTATCCAATAACATTATATGTACTTTCATCAAGCTTGCCAAGAGGATGTAAATGGTCGCCAACGGAGATTGATGCGCCTATGCTGACCATATCTGCGCACTCGTATTTAAGAGCATCCTTATTTTTAAAGCCACCGAATTCTCCCCAGGCATGATGGAATTTACCTGTCATACCCCAGAATTTCTTGCCATACTTTTCAAAGAACTTAGCACGAAGAGGCATAAGGTCATAGCCACCCCAGGCTGTGGGAAGGTCCTCTAGCTCATAGTGGGTCTGGTAGGGATGGTACTCAGGTCTGTTCTGGTCAGCACCACCGTTATAGAATACAGGAGCACCGGGTGTATACTGATGTACAATACCTGTAAGCTCCTTCATAAGCTCAATACGTTTAATCTTATAATATTCTCTTGCGTCCTCGTATTTGTCGGGGTCAAGACCCATTTCTCTCATTCCTGCCTTACAGCTTTCACAAGCGCAAGCATCCTTCATAAAGCAGATATCGTAGAATACGCCGTCACGGGTATCAAACTGCTGACATACCTCGTGGGTAATATCAATAAGATGCTGCTTATAGCCACCAACGGGACAAAGAGTTGTCCATGTGCAATCATTAACAGGCGCATCAAGGTCGCCCTTAAACTCGCTACCGAAAATAATTGGCTTCTTCTTCCAGAAATCTATATGGTGCCATTCGGGATGCTGATCTGCATCAAGCTTGCTCCAGCCCATTGTAATATAAATAGGCGCCTCTGCTCCCGCATCGTGAATAGCCTCAATCTGCTCCTTAAGAAGATTGAACTTAAGGTGAGGGTGAACTGTACCTACCTTTGTGGGATAATAGCAATAGCCGTGATGACACTTGGCAAATACGGTAATAAGATCTACGTTTGCCTCCTTAAGTGTCCTTGTAAATTCAGCCTTGTTAAACTGAGAGCCTATACCCTCAATATCAGGGCTGGTGTGAAAATCAAGATGAACGCATCTCATAAATATACCTCCAAGCTATGCTGACACTGTGTGTCAGATACTGTAAATATTTTACCATAGATAAAACGGAAATGCAAGTATAAAAGCACATTGACTGCGACTTAATTTAGTGGTATAATTAATGTAGATTGGAGTGATTATATGAATATTTCTATAATTAGCGGAGCGTCCCGTGGTATCGGTAGGGCCTTTGCCGCTGAGCTTGATAAATACGGACTTGATGAATTGTGGCTTATAAGCCGAAGTGATATAGAT
>JAFTHF010000317.1 GCA_017457545.1 Clostridia bacterium | reverse complement strand
GTACGCCTTTGGAGCTTAAAAATACATATACAGGTGATTTTGTAACCATATACGGAGTAGGCGAAGAACAAATTAAGGCATTTGGACTTGAATATGAGCATATCCGTGATGCATATCGAATTTCCGTGCCTAATACAAGGGCTGCAACAGAGCTTATTTTAAAAAATCCCGATTTGTTTGTCGATTATGAAATTACAAAGGGTAAAATGGATGATGTTTTCCTCTCTGTAACAGGAAAGAAGCTTAATGAGGGGGGAGAGAAATGAAGATAGCACTAACTCTCATAAAAAGAAATATAAAGCTGTTTTTTAAGGACAAGGGAATGTTTTTTACAGCTCTTATAACTCCTGCAATATTGCTTGTACTTTATGCAACATTTTTAAGCAATGTGTATAGAGATAGCTTTACTATGAATTTTCCACAGGGTATACCCATTCCGGAAGATATTATTGACGGCTTAGTGGGTGGACAGCTTATTTCATCGTTACTTGCCGTTTCCTGTATTACGGTTGCCTTCTGTTCCAACTTCTTAATGGTACAGGACAGGGCAAACGGAACTATTAAGGATTTAAGAATTTCACCTCTAAGTACATCTGTGCTTTCACTAAGCTACTATGTCGCTACACTTGTTTCAACATTGTTAATTTGCTTTACCGCTGCAGCTATCTGCATATGCTATGTTGCAATTATAGGCTGGTATATGTCGGTGGCAGATGTATTCTTACTATTGCTTGATGTTGTAATACTTGTATTCTTTGGTACAGCTTTATCCTCACTTATTAATCTCTTCTTGTCAACCCAAGGACAAATCTCTGCAGTAGGTACTATAGTAAGCGCAGGATATGGATTTATATGTGGAGCATATATGCCTATTTCATCATTTAGCGATGGGCTACAGAAGGTTATTTCATTCCTGCCCGGTACATACGGTACATCTTTGTTCCGTAACCACGCAATGAACGGAGCTCTTAAAGCATTACAGGATGAGGGCATTCCTGAAATTGTAGTTGATAGTCTACGTGACGCAGTAGACTGTAACATTTATTTCTTTGACAGTAAAGTAGAGCCATATGTAATGTATATTGTCCTTATTTCTTCAATTGTAGCATTGGTTGGAGCATATGTGCTTTTAAACATCTTTAGGAAAAAGGACAAATAAAACAAAGAGAGCAGAAATTCTGCTCTCTTTTTATGATAGCTCTTTTCGTAATGCCTCAAAGATTTTCTTTTCCTCACGGGAAATTTTAACTTGGGTAAGCCCCAAGACACTTGCGGTTTTTTGTTGAGAATATTCCTTAAGATATCTTAAAACAACAATTTTTCTCCACAAAGGGGGAAGAGAAGAAACAGCCTGAGAGAGAGCAATATGCTCAATTCTTGTATCAATTTCGCTTTTTTCCTCACTAAGAACATTTTCGAGGGTATAATTTTCATCATCTCCACTAATAGATGCTGAAAGAGAATTGACAGGTGATGAAGCATCAATAGCAACCGAAGCCTCTTCAACAGTAAGATTACATAGCTTAGCAAGAACCTCAAGTTTAGGCTCGCATCCGTATTCAGCAACATAGTTTTCCCGTTCCTTCATAAGCATAGCGCCTTGTTGCTTGTATATTCTACTGACCTTAATAAGACCATCATCACGGATAAAGCGTCTTATTTCACCGATTATAAGTGGTACTGCGTAGGTGGAGAACGCCGTACCCTTATCAATATCGAAGCTTTTTATAGCCTTGAACATACCGATAGATCCAATTTGAACGAGGTCCTCATATTCAACACCTCTGTCACGAAAGCGTAGGGCGATAGATCGAACAAGACCTAAATTGTTTTCCATCAAGGTACTAACGGCTTTTTCGTCCCCCTGAAGAGCTTTTTTAAGTAATTCCTGATTTGTATTGAAATCCATTTTATTTAAGATACTTTGTCATAAGAACGCGAACACCCTTATCAAGCTGAGAACGAACATCAAGCTTATCCATAAAGGACTGCATAACGGCAAAACCCATACCACTTCGTTCACCCGAGGTATCGGTAGTAAACAGGGGAGTCATAGCTTCCTTTACATCCTTTATTCCGCATCCCTTATCACGCACCTCAATTATCACCGTCCTGTCGCTATAATATTTGACTCCTATGTACACAGTACCATTTTTATATCTGTATCCATGAACTATTGCATTTGTTACAGCCTCAGAAACAGCACATTTAATATCTGCTAATTCCTCTATTGTCGGATTTAGCTGAGACACAAAGGATGCGACAGCCTGTCTTGCCATGCTTTCATTTATTGATAGAGAAGGAAGATATAGCTTCATATTATTTTCAGAACATTTCATCGTTGTCATCTCCTTTGATTTCTATAATTCTTTCAATACCTGCCATTTCAAGTATTTTTTTTATTCTTTTGGTGGGCTTGTACAGTATAAGCCTTGCACCAATATTTGAGGCACAGGTATATCTGCCAAGGATAAGACCAAGCCCTGATGAGTCCATAAAATCAACAGAGCTTAAATCAAGAACAACAAAATGCGGCTTGTGATTCATCATTGCTTCGTCAATGCTTTCACGAACTCCCTTGGCTGAGTGATGGTCTATATCTCCTCTTATTTTTACGTTTAACGTGTAATTTCCAAAGCTTATTTTGATAGGCTGCTGCTTTAACACTCTTTTCACCGTCCTTTGAAATAATTTTAATATTTATTACTTAAAAAGAAGGTCGAATTTACCCGATAAAAAGTCATTTTCCATTGACTTTTTTTGATAAATATTGACATACGGGATAAGGTAAGGTATAATAAAGTCAATAATATATTTCGTAAAGGTGATATTATGAACGAACTTATTCAGCTTAGTAAAACCGTTATTGATTTGGGTTTAAAAAAGGAATATAAATTCTTCCAGATAAGCGATGCTCATATGGCTTGTATTGATGAAGACAGCTCCGAGGCAGACCTTGCAGAGTATAAGCGTTCTCATGAGCAGTGGGATAGCCTTAAGATACATTATGCAGAGCGCTTTGGTGAATTTTATGATGATAGATTTCAGGTAGAGCCCTTTGTTCTTTTTGAAGCTCTTACCCAGCATGCTCTTGATTTCGGTGCCGATGCACTTATTTTGTCCGGTGATATTATGGATAGAGTAAGCGAGAGCAATATAAGATATATGAGAAAATTCATTGAGAATTATCCTATTCCGGTAATTTATTGCCCGGGCAATCACGCACGTACCGACGAATATGGCGCTAAGAGAAAGATGTATGAGCTCTTTGAGGGTATTATGCGTAATCCCGAATTTGATGTATATGATTATGACGAGTTTGAAATAGTTGTAGTAGATAACGGAACTAAGGAAATCACAAGAAATCAGCTTGATTTAATGCAGGCTGAAATAGATAAAAACAAAAAAATTCTTCTCCTTATTCATGCACCCTTAAAGCTTGGTGAGTTTTCAGAAGAGGTAGGAAAAAAGGTAAATCATTACTTTGTAATGGGCTCACAGTATGACCCTGAGGAGGCAAGAGAGTTTGTTGAGCTTGTAAGAGCTAACGATACTCACTTTATCGGTGTATTGGCAGGACATATCCATGCATCTGTTGAATACAATATTACAGAAAATCTTAAGCAGTACACTACATCAAGTGCCCTTATCGGATACGGTAGAGAAATTATTATTAAATGAGGTAAATTATGTACATAGGTCCTGAAGTAAAAAGCTATACAGCTTGTGATAAATTTGTTATAAGTGGATGTAAATTCATTTTCCCTGAGAATGTTGATGCAAGAGTAGTTAAGGCATCTAGAAAGGTTGCAGAGGGTAATACCGAGGTAACCGTAACAGTTAATAATGAGGGTTGCGACGGATATACTCTTGAATTAAGTGCAGATAAGGTAAATCTTATTGCAAAATCTCAGGCTGCTGCATTCTATGGAATCCAGACCTTAAGACAGATAATTAAGAACGGCTACTGTGATATGTCCAGAATAGATGATGAACCCGATTTTGAAACCCGTGGTATCTATTTTGATATTACAAGAGGAAGAATTCCTACTCTTGAAACCTTAAAGGAGCTTGTTGACAATATTGCATATGCAAAGGCAAATATGCTTCAGCTTTATGTTGAGCACGTATTTGAATTCAAGGAATATGATGGAATATATCAGAGAACAGGATATATTACAGCTGAAGAAATAAAGGAGCTTGATAAGTACTGTATCGAAAACTTTATCGAATTCGTTCCGTCTCTTTCTTGCTTTGGACACCTTTATGAGCTTCTTTCTACAGAGAAGTATAAGCACCTTTGCGAGCTTCCTGATTATGTAGATTCCTCCCATTACTGGAATGAGAGAATGCCTCATCATACCATTGACCCGTCAAATCCTGAAAGCATTGAGATTATAAAGAGCCTTATTGACCAGTATGCACCCTTGTTTACAAGCAATAAATTTAATATCTGCTGTGACGAAACTTTTGACCTTGGCAGAGGAAGAAATACAGGTAAGGATAAGGCAAGACTTTATGTTGATTTCGTTAAGAAGATAATTGCTCATGTAAAAGCTCATGGTAAGGTAGCGATGATGTGGGGCGATATTATTGACCAGCATTCAGACCTTATTGATGAAATTGATAGCGATACCATTTTCCTTAACTGGAATTACAGCGCAGAGCCTTATACAAAGATGATTTATAACTGTGCAAACAAGGGCAAAACACAGTATGTTTGCCCCGGTATTACAAACTGGAGTGGACTTATTGAGTTTACAAGAGTTTCGATGCCTAATATAAGCAAGATGGCACAGTGTGGACACGAGTGTGGTGCTGCAGGTATACTTACGACCTGCTGGGGCGACCACGGTCATTTATCACCTTATTATGCTTGCTTGCACGGACTTGTATTTGGCGCAGAGAAGGGCTGGAATGTAAATTCCAACAATGATGATTTCGCTGCTAAGCTTGACCTTCATTATTTCGGATATGAGGGTGCTACTGCAATCTACAGAAAGATTTCAGATGCACATCTTGATAGATATTGGTATCATCTTCTTGCACACTATTGCCAAGATAATTTTGAAAATAGCTGTATGAAAACAGGCTTCAAGCCTTCACCTGATGACCTTACAAGATGCTTTAATGCTTGCGAAGAGGTGATTCCTTATCTTATGGCTACAAAATGGGAAAACGAAAAGGCAAGAAAGGCGCTTCTTTGCGTTGCAAACGGTGCTGAAATAATGATTGCTATGTTTATGTCCTATGTAAGTGGCGAAAAGCTTGGTGTAAATATTGAGGATGTAGAGAATTGGCTTAAGGAATTTAAGGAAGAATATCTTACAGAGAGTAAAATGGGTGAGCTTGTAGAAACTATTCGCGTATTTTATGCTATTGCAAAGAAATTTCTTGCATAAGGAGATAAAATGACAGAAGCAATTAAACAGTTTTTTCTTGAAAAGGTAGGCAAGGAGCTTTGTATTTTTTTCTGCTCTATGATACCGATTATTGAGCTAAGAGGCGCTATTCCTATGGGTGCAGCCTTCAACGCAACACTCGGCGATATGCCTTTTTGGCTTACTTATATACTTAGTGTTGCAGGAAATATGCTACCTATTCCATTTATCTTGCTCTTTATAAAAAAGGTAATCAGATGGATGTCTAATTCTAAGGTGAAATTTTTTAATAAAATAGCGAATTATCTTCTTAATAAGGTAGAAAAGAAGCGAGATAAGATTGAAAAATATTCATTCTGGGGTGTTTGCCTTTTCGTTGCTGTTCCTTTACCTGTGACAGGCGCATGGACAGGCTCACTTGTTGCCGCCATGATAGATATGAAATTCTGGAAGGCACTTTTATCCTGTTTGCTTGGTGTAATGATTGCAGGCGTTATAATGACACTTGTATCCTACGGTGTTGCAGCAATTTTTTAAAAAAATAAAAAAATTTTAAAAAAGCTATTGAAATATATAAAACAGTATGTTATACTGTGACCGTTAAAAAATTTAAGCTTATCAAGAGTAGTGGAGGGACAGGCCCTATGATGCTACGGCAACCTATCTTATGACAAGGTGCCAATTCCGTGAGATGAGATTTTTGTATTTCAGCCCGCGGAGTGCCGCGGGCTTTTCTTTTTCTGCTAAGAAGGAGGATAATATGAGAATGTTTTTTACTTCAGAATCAGTAACAGAAGGACATCCTGATAAAATTTGCGACCAGATTTCCGATGCGATTCTTGACGCAATACTTGAAAATGACCCTAATTCCAGAGTAGCATGTGAAACCTTCTGCACCACAGGTATGGTAATGGTAATGGGAGAAATTACCACAAATGCAACAGTAGATATACAGTCAATTGTACGTAATACAGTTCGCGATATCGGTTATGACAGAGCAAAGTATGGCTTTGATGCTGATACCTGCGCAGTGCTCAGCTCCATTCATGAACAGAGTGCAGATATTGCTCTTGGCGTAGACAAGAGCGCTGAGGCTAAGAGTGGTGAAAGCGAAAATGAAAACGGTGCAGGCGACCAGGGACTTATGTTCGGTTATGCTTGTAACGAAACAAAGGAGCTTATGCCTCTTCCTATTTCCTTGGCTCATAAGTTGGCTAAGCGCCTTACAGCAGTAAGAAAGGACGGATTAATGTCCTATCTCCGTCCCGACGGTAAGACACAGGTTACTGTTGAATATGTTGACGGTGTTCCTACAAGAATTGAAGCTATTGTTGTTTCATCCCAGCACAGCCCCGATGTAACACTTGAAACAATTCGCAAGGATATTATTGACAATGTTATTTTGCCAATAATTCCTGCAGAAATGATAGATGATAAGACGAAGATTTACGTTAACCCCACAGGTAGATTTGTAATCGGTGGTCCTAACGGTGACACAGGTCTTACAGGCAGAAAGATTATTGTTGATACATACGGTGGATATTCCCGTCACGGTGGTGGTGCATTCTCAGGTAAGGACCCCACAAAGGTCGACAGAAGCGCATCATATGCTGCAAGATATGTGGCTAAGAACATTGTTGCATCCGGTGTAGCAGATAAGTGTGAGGTTCAGATTGCATATGCTATTGGTGTTGCTAAGCCTGTTTCTGTAATGGTTGATACTTTTGGTACTGCCAAGGTAGATGAAAGCAAGATTTCCGAATTTGTAGAGAAGAACGTAGACCTTCGCCCCTCTGCAATTATAGAGAAATTTGGCTTAAGACGTCCTATCTACCGTCAGCTTGCTGCATACGGTCACGTAGGCAGAGAGGATCTTGATATTCCTTGGGAAAAGACAGACCTTGCTGATAAGATCAAGGCAGAGCTTCTTTAATACATAAAAAACGAGAGC
>JAFTHF010000316.1 GCA_017457545.1 Clostridia bacterium | reverse complement strand
CTCACGCATTTTACCGTCGATTTCTGCAGTTACTGCTGCTGCATCAAATTCTGTAAAGTTGTAGCACTCATAAAGCTCTACAGACTCCTTTTCGCCGTTCCAAGTGGGAATAGCCTCTACCATTGCGCTGTACTGTGTTTCTGTCTTGTCAATGTTTCTGCTGTTCTTTACTGTAACAGTATCCTTATAAATGAATATTTCAAGGGCGTTGATAGAGCCTCCCTCATAGCTATCAGCCTTAAATGCAGCATCTGCCACCATAGCAGCAAGCTCCGGCGCTGAATAGCCTTTAAAGTTGGACTCCGACTCCCAGATGCCTGTTTCGTTTTCGGGGAGGGCATAAGGCTTATTGCCTGCCAAGGCAGCCTTTTTCTTGGCTGACTCTATTTCCTTAGCTATCATTTCGTCTGTATATGAGGAATATACGGAAAAAGTAGCGTCGCCAAGCTTATCACCGTTTTCAACAAATACTGTAACCTTTATATCTGTGGTGTCGGTGCTTCTTACGGTTTCAAGATCCTTATGAACAAAGAAAAGCTCATAGGATTCACGCTTTAAGATGTTGATTCTGTAATCGGAAACACCCTTATCGCTTTTAAGTAAATTAATAATTCTTGTAATCATGCCAGCTTAACCCTCACTTTCAAGGCAGGGCCTCCGTCGGAAACTCTTACCCATTCCTTATAGCCCTTACCGCAGGAGCCTGAGCCGATAATCTTGAAATCATCGGAAACCATAGATATGGATTTAAGAAGCTCCGGTACGCTACCACTCATAACAACGGGGGAAACATAGTTATCTGTAAGCTTACCGTCAATTATCTCAATTCCATACTCTGCAGTACACTGAATCTGCCAGTTTTTAGGGTCCTCCATACCGTTGTTTGTTTCAAAAAGCATATAGCCGTGCTTAATAGACTTAATCATATCCTCAAGCTTGTCCTTACCGGGGGTGAAGAATGTATTTGTCATTCTTGAGTAAGCCTTACGCTTATAGGATTGACGTCTGCCGTTGCCTGTTGGCTCTGTACCCAGCTCAGTAGCGGAGACAAGGTCGGAAATTCCTGCAACAAGAATACCGTCCTTAATAATCTGTGTATCGTGAGCAAGAACACCGTCATCATCAAAGAAATATGATGCAGTGGAGAAGGTGGCAGCTGCACCGTCGTGCATATTGCAGATGGGAGATGCAACATACTTGCCAACGTATTCCTTAGCAAGTGCTCTATCTTTTACAAACTGGTCCATTTCAACACCGTGGCCAAACGCCTCATGGGCGATAAGACCTGAGATTGACGGGTCTGTAATTACATCGTAAACACCGGGGGTAATAGGCTTAGCTGTGGCAAGCTTCTTAACCTTTTCAACAAGAACGGGAATTCTTTCGGGGATTCCCTCAATTGCTTCCCTCATAAGATTTGAATATGTGCCCTCTCTTGCCATAACCATCTTTTCACCTGTGTGGTAAATAGCGATAGCCATTACGTTTACCCAAGAATAGAACTGATCAAGCTCTCTGTTCTTTGTAATAAAGAGCTTGGAAACTGTAAAGGGAAGAATACGAACCATTGCGTTTACAACATGAGTGTCGCTATCAAGAATAGCCTTACAGGTGTCCTTAGCAAAGCCTAAAAGCTCTTCGTCTGTGTAGGAATCAAAGTCACACTCACGGCTGAAGGATTTGATAAGTGCCTCATCCTTAGGACAAGGAACAGAGATTTCTCTCTTCTGCATAGCCTCAGCCACGACAATGGAATCTACATTTTTTTTAGCAAGAGCTGCCTTATCCCCACATACGTCATCAAGGGAATACTCAAAAAATGATCTTCCGTTGTGCATCTTAATAACAAAGCCACACTCAGACATGGAGCCCTCATTTACATTTGACATATTTTTGTCTGCGCCTATCATAGATGATTTAACATCTGAGCCAAGGATAGCAACATAAGAAAAACTTTTTGAAAGCTCATTAACAAGAGCCTTACAGTCGCTACGCCTTGAATTTAAAAATTCGGAAAATGACATAATTTCCTCCTTATATATTTATTACTTATATTATTTTATCACTTTAAAATAAGAATTACAATATAAATTAAAATAAAAGCCGACGGATATCCGTCGGCAATTTTTATCTAATGTTTTTTTCGGTGGCCTCACCGAAGCGTTCTTTAATAAATTTAAGGGCTTCCTTAAATATAATTCTATCGTTTTCAAATGAGTGATCCTCGGGGAATTCATCCTCAAAGAACCAGTGGAATGCGGAGATCTCCTTAGGCTGAGGCTCAACATAGGCACGTGTAGTCAAGGCAGTAAAATATACTACCTTCTTCTCTGTATTCTTTCTTTTGCCGATAAGATATACACTTTCCATACGAAAGCCGTTTTCCAGCTTAACGTCTATGCCTGTCTCCTCCTTAGTCTCACGTATGGCTGTCTGGTATTCGTTTTCACCAGGCTCTACGTGTCCCTTAGGAAAGGACCAGAAGTCTGCGTATCTGTTTTTGATAAGAAGCACCGCATATTTACCGCGTGTTTTACGGAAAATAACTGCGCCGCAGGACTTTTCGTGTTTCAACTGATCATCTCCTTACTTATAATGTCATTAAAAACGATAATTAAAGAACTGCTTTTAAGAAATGGATTGTTCTGGGATTCTTGGGGTTATCAAACACCTCAGAGGGTGTGCCCTCCTCGGCAATAACACCGTCTGACATAAACAGCACTCTTGTTGCTACCTCTCTTGCAAAGCCCATTTCGTGAGTAACGATAACCATTGTCATACCTGTATCGGCAAGCTGCTTAATAAGGTCAAGCACCTCTCCTACCATTTCGGGGTCAAGGGCTGAGGTCGGCTCATCAAAAAGCATTACCTTAGGATTCATAGCAAGGGCTCTTACAATAGCGATTCTCTGCTTCTGTCCACCGGAGAGGGTTGAGGGATATACGTCTGCCTTATCCTCAAGTCCGATACGGCGAAGAAGCTCCCATGCTCTATCCTCTGCTTCCTTTTTAATCTGCTCCTTAGTAGTGGTGATTTCCACCATTCTTTCGGGCTTCTTAAAAAGCTTTGCAAAGAAGTTTCTGCGCTGCTGCTTCTTAAGATGCTTAGTTCTTAAGTGAACAGGGGCAAGCATTATATTTTCAAGAACTGTTTTATTATTGAAAAGGTTAAACTGCTGGAATACCATTCCTATTTTTTCTCTGTGAATATTGATATCAACGCTGATGTCGGCAATATCAACGCCCTCAAAGAATATAGAGCCGGCAGTTGGGTCCTCCATACAGTTAAGGCATCTTAAAAATGTGGATTTACCACAGCCTGAGGGGCCGATAATAGCTATCTTTTCTCCCTCCTTGACCTCTAAGTCAACACCCTTAAGCACCTTTACGTTTTCAAAATCCTTACATAAGCCGTGTACGGAAATTATGCTGTCATTGGAATTAGCGTTCATTACGCTTCAGCCTCCTTTCCATAGCTCTTATGGCAAATGTAATACCAAGAACTAAGACAAGATATACCACAGCAAGCATAAGATAAGGAATTACATATTCATATGTAGCATCGCCTATCTGTCTGAATGCCTTGGTAAGATCCACAACTGCAATAAAGCTTACAATTGATGTATCCTTTACAAGAACGATAAACTCATTACCGAGAGTAGGAAGAATATTCTTGATTGACTGAGGGATAACGATCTTAAGCATTGATGTAGCATAAGGAAGACCTAATGCCCTTGCAGCCTCAAGCTGACCGATGTCCACGGACTGAATACCGGAACGCATAATCTCAGATACGTAAGCTGCGCTGTTAAGACCGAAAATAAGTACAGCTACCAGTACTGCATCAATAACTATGTTAAGTGCAGGGAAAAGAACATAGTAGCCGATAAGAAGCTGTACAACCATAGGTGTACCGCGGAAAAATGCCACATATACATTGCATACCCCGTCAAGAATCTTGGGGAATACCTTGTATTTAGGTGTTACTCTTACTACGGCAATCAGGGTGCCGAGAAGAACACCGATAAGGAGACCGAGCACTGCAATCTCCGCTGTGACTAATAAACCCGAAAGGACGGTTTTGTAGCCGCCCTTCGTAATAAACTGTTCAATAAAAAGATCCATTATTTGTTATTTTCTGCTACGAGTGTTGCAATAACATCATCAGCTGTCTCACAGCCGTCAAATGCTGTATTGCCTTCAAGAACAATAAGAACCTGAGCTGCGTTATAGTATGTTGTTGTGAAGTTTACGCTTTCCTTACGTGTGTCGTTTACAGTAAGAGCTGCTGCTGCAACGTCAATACCGTTCTTACCAACGGACATAACTACAGAGTCAAACTCCATATCCTCAATAACAAGCTCCATATCAAGCTCATCAGCTACAAGCTTCATAATTTCGATATCAATGCCGTAGAATTTGTCGCCTTCTCTCCACTCAAAGGGATTGAATGCTGCATTTGTAGCAACTACAAGCTGGCTGTCCTTCTTGCTAAGGTCCTTTGTAGCACTTTCAATACCTACAATACCCTCGCCTGTTGCGTACTTATCAATGATAGACTTGATTTCTGTCTGCTTGGAAGCAAGGATAGAATTGATGTCAGCAAGAAGCTTAGAATTAGCCTTGTCTACGCCGAATGCGTAAACCTCTTCTGTAAGCTCAATGTCAATAACCTTAATGCCCTTAACAGACTTAAGAAGCTGAAGTGCGGGAGCCTTGTCTACTACAACGTAGTCAAAGGAGCCGTTCTTCATATCTGCTACTGCAAGACCGGGGTTGCTGAAGCCCTTAGCTGTGTAGCCCTCGATACCGGGGAAATCCCAGTCAACATCACCGTCAACAAAGTACTGACCTGTTGTACCACTCTGTACACCGATGTATGCTTTCTTTGAGCAAGCTGTAGCACCGAGCATTACTGTAACAAGCATAAGTGCTACAAGTGCAAATGAAATAATTTTCTTCATAATTAATGTTCCTCCATAGAGTATAATATAAAAACAAAATGTATTATACATCTATTAAAGGGTGTTGTCAAGAGGTTTTTTCAAAAATATTCGGATTTTGTGAATATTTTTTCATATTTATTCGCTAATTATTCAACGTCAAGCTTTATATCCATAGGCTTTTCCAAGGGAGAAAGCTCACTTTCCTTGGTTTTAAGCAATAATACAATACCGATAGCCACAAGAATAACTATGGTAGTAGCAGCTCCACCCTCAAGTCCGAAGGCACCACCGTTTGCAATAGTCTTTGTGGAATCGTATTCCATAATAAAGAGGGACGGAGACAAGGCATTACCGCTTACATTAGATCCGAAGATATTGCCCTGTACAAAATTCCACATTGAGTGGATAGCGCAAGCGCCCCAGATATTGCCACGCTTACAAATGTAGATTGCCTCAAATATGCCAAAAAGGGTAATATTTACAAGGGCCAATAAGCCAACGGACGCATTTCCTGCGTGAAGCAAGGAAAATACTACGGAGCTGAATACAATGGACAGCCACAGCCTGTAATCCTTTGCCACGCTTATCATAAGATAGCCACGGACAAGTATTTCCTCCGATGCGCCTTGAATTATATAGCCTAAAAGGAACACTATGATTATGGGTGCAAAGCCCTCGGGATTAAGCTTTATGCTTACTGAACCCGTTGCATATGCAATCAAGAATGTCAAGCCGTACATAGCTATACCGATTATAGCGCCTACAAGATATTCTACACCGATATTGCCCTTGCGAAGTCCCATAGAGGCGACTGTTCTTTTCTCTATCTTAACGCAATAGATAATTGCTGCCACAATAGAGGTGGCCGTCAAAAATAAGCCTACAAGATTAAACCAATAGGGCAAATTATTCAGTATTTCGTTGCCTGCCTCGGCGTATTCCTCAGCAGAGATTGTGCCCTGTGCCATCTCAAGCGCAAGGCTGAAAAAGTCAGTTTTCAAAAGAAGGTACAAAACAAGAGGTATGCTCTGCAGCACAGATGAAGCAAGGGTAGCAATCATAAACACAAGGATAAACTTAAGTAAATATCCCATCACTCCCTCAGGTCTGTGACCGAGAGATGCCTCATCAATCATTCTTGTTCTTTTGATGTTTATATATCTTTCCATAGTTTTCCCTCGTGCCTTAATTACGGCTTGATAAGATGTTATGTGCCTTAAGAATCGCTATCTGCGTTTTAGCGTCCTTAATTTCTCCGTTCATTACCATTTTAACAAGGGTGTCAAGAGGAATTTTATCAACCTCTAAAAATTCGTCTTCGTCTGGATGAGCGTTTTTAAATTCCAGCTCGGTAGCAAGATAAAGATGAATTTTTTCATCAAAAATCGCTACCGTTGTGAAAATTTCGCCCAAATATTCAATTTTTCCCGCTACTACTCCGCTCTCCTCCTCAAGCTCTCTTTTAACTGCGTAAAGAGGATCCTCGCCAGGTTCAAGCTTACCTGCGGGAATTTCAAGCATTATCTGCTCAAAGGCATAGCGATACTGTCTTACCATAATTACTTCGTTATTTTCGGTAACAGGCACAACACACACAGCACCTGGGTGACGGACTATCTCACGGATAGCCTCGCTGCCATCGGGAAGCTCAACTGTATCCACAAAGAGCTTAACCACCTTGCCGTCAAAAATCTGCCTTGAGGTTAATTTCTTTTCGTAAAGCTCCATTATTTGCACCTCGTAAGTGTAACATTAAGCTCATCAGAGCCGATAGAAAGGGTATCTCCATTGATTTCGTATTCGGCAATACCCACATTTTCGGCGCTTACCATAAATTCATCGGAAAATAGAATGTGTATCTTATCTCCGTTTGTTGCATAAAGCATGGTCTGAATAAGGTCAAATTCAAAGCCAACCTTATCAATATCATCCACGTCATCGGGGATTTCGCCCTTTATATTGGCAAAAATCATACATTCGCCTGTTTCAAGGAACCAGAAAAGGTCTGTTCCCTTGTCAGTCTTATCAACCCACTTGCCGATAACAGGTGACTTATCCATATCATCATAGCCAAGCTTATATGGCTCTAAAATGTTTACGTCTGTATCGTCTGCGTGAAGCACAAGACGGCCGTCTTCATTAATTGAAAAGTCGAACTCGCTTTCCATCTTCTTGCCGTTGAAGTCCTCAATAAGAACCAAGGTGTTTGTCCCGTCAACTCTGTAATCCTGAGTTCTTGAGCTGTAGCTGTCACCGTAGGAAATGCCGTAGGTGAAATATGAAAATGTCACTGTGCCGTCACCGTTGAACT
>JAFTHF010000315.1 GCA_017457545.1 Clostridia bacterium | reverse complement strand
TTATGAAGCATTTTAAGAGAGTGACCGATTACAGTTGTTCCAAGATGACCAATATGGAAAGGCTTTGCTACATTAGGTGATGAATAGTCGAATACAGCAACCTTACCCTTACCGGAATCATCAGAGACGTAATGCTCCTTCTCATATTCGATTCTTAAAAGTACATTATCTACAAGATAGCTGTCAGATACAAAAATATTCAAATAGCCGTTAATGGATTCTACCTTAGATACTACATTAGACTTAAATTCTCTGCCTATCATCTGTGCAATAACGGCAGGAGCTTTTCTCAAAATTCTGCTAAGCTTAAAGCAAGGGACTGCAAGGTCACCAAGATTAGCATCCGGAGGATATTCAAACATAGATTGAATATCATTTTCAGTAAGCTGAACATCGGGAGAAAGAGACTTTATGCAGTTAAGAAGGTCATAGGAAACGGCCTTTTTAAAATTAAACATCTTTTATTTCCTTAGTCTTCGTCAAAATTAGCGTTTTCTTTATATTTATCAAGCAATGTATGGATTTTCTTAACAGGATTAAGAAGATCGCTGATTGTGTTATCCTTATTAAGTGTATCAATAATATAGGATACATACTTGCTCATATTAACGTTACAGTACCAATCTCTTGAAAGAACCTCTTCAGGATGGTATGTAAGGTTTGTTGCAAAAATCTTATCAAATATACCGTCCTTATAAGCCTGGTCGAACTTATCAAGACCGTTACAGAAGAGCGCAAATGTTGAGAATACAAATACTCTCTTAGTGCCTCTCTGCTTAAGCTGAAGTGATACATCAATCATTGAGTCACCGGAGGAGATCATATCGTCAACAACGATAACATCCTTGCCGTGAAGGTCCTTACCGAGGTATTCGTGTGCTTCAATAGGATTCTTACCGTCTACAATGATAGAATAATTTCTTCTCTTATAGAACATACCAAGCTCAATACCAACAACTGACGCAATGTACATAGAACGTCCGATAGCACCTTCATCAGGAGAAACAACCATAAGATTGTCCTTATCAAGCTTAATATCGGGAACATTATTTACAAGAGCCTTAAGCATCTGATATGTAGGTCTTACACTATCAAATCCGTTAAGAGGAATAGCATTTTGAACACGGGGATCGTGAGCATCAAATGTAATGATATTGGAAACACCCATATTAATAAGCTCTTGAAGTGCTACTGCACAGTCAAGAGATTCTCTTGCAGAACGCTTGTGCTGTCTGCCTTCATAAAGCATGGGCATAATAACTGTGATTCTCTTTGTCTTACCACCGGTTGCAGCGATAACTCTCTTAAGATCCTGGAAATGATCGTCAGGACTCATAGGAACCTGCATTCCATACCTTTTATATGTTACACCGTAATTGAAGCAGTCGGAAATGATATAAAGGTCAAGACCTCTCATAGATTCATTAATAAGAGCCTTTGCTTCACCAGAGCCAAATCTGGGACACTGAGTATCAGCGATAAATGTGTTTTCCTTTTTTCTCCATCTTCTGAGATAGTTGTCTACCTGGCCAACAAATTTTTCGCAGCCTCTCATGCCAATGACTTTCAATTCGCCATTGTAATTCTCGTTCATAAATACCCCCATAGATAATGATTCATATTGAAATTATTCTGTCGTTTAGACACAGCGTATCTATTCTACCACATTTTTTTATTAAATAGTTAATTTTTTTAAAATTTAATCAAAAATCGTTGTTTTTTATAAAAACACAACAAACACCGTCGAAAAAACGGTGTTTGTGACAAATTTATCTCTTCAAAAGAACCTCGTTTTCGTATTCCTTAACTTCCCAGATCCAGTCTGCGCCCACAGGAACACCGCATTCCTCACAGTATTTATCCCATACTGCTTCGAAAGGCATTGACTTAAGCTCCTCAAGCCAAGCAAGACGTGAGGTGTAATCCATATTAATCTCAAACTCCTTTAACATCTCAGTAGGCTCAAGCATTGCAAAAAGAAGTGCCTTCTGAATGTTACGTGCGCCGATTACCCATGCAGCAATTCTGTTAATACTTGCATCAAAGAAATCAAGACCGATAAGAATTCTGTCCATTTCTCCACTTCTTACAATCTCCTGAGCAATTGCCTTAAGCTCATCGTCAAAGATAACTACGTGGTCACTATCCCATCTTACAGGGCGTGAAACGTGAAGCAAAAGACCGGGTGTGAACTGAAGCGCTGTGCTGATTTTATCAGAAATTACTTCTGTTGGATGGAAATGACCTGCATCAAGTGTAAGATACTGAGAATTCTTTGCACAATAGCCAAGATAGAAGTCGTTAGAACCGATTGTACAGCTCTCTGCTCCTATACCGAATACCTTACCTTCAAGAGCTGCAATATTGTATTTAGGATCAACAGGTACCGCAAAGATCTGGTTAAGAGAATCCTCAAGTCTTTCTCTGTAACCCTTTCTGTCTACAGGAATATCCTTAAATCCGTCAGGAATCCAGTAGTTACTTGCGCAAACCTCGCCCATTTCTTTACCTATGTATTCTGCAATCTTTCTTGTTGCGATTACATGGTCGATCCAGAACTTACGAATCTTTTCATCATGATGGCTGA
>JAFTHF010000314.1 GCA_017457545.1 Clostridia bacterium | reverse complement strand
CTTGGTCCCTGTGATATTCTTGTAAATGGCGCAGGTGGAAATAACCCCCGTGCAACAACTGATAAGGAATATTACGAAAGCGGAGATATTGATGCCGATACAAAGAGCTTCTTTGACCTTGAGGCTGACGGTGTAGGCTTTGTTTTCAATCTTAACTTCCTTGGTACTCTTATTCCCACACAGGCATTTGTACCCCAGATGCTTGGCAGAAAGGGATGCTCCATTCTTAATATTTCATCTATGAATGCGTACACTCCCCTTACCAAAATTCCTGCATACTCAGGCGCTAAGGCTGCTATCTCCAACTTCACACAGTGGCTTGCAGTTCACTTTTCAAGAGAAGGTATTCGTGTAAACGCAATTGCACCGGGATTTTTCTCAACCAAGCAGAATGCTAAGCTTCTTTGGAATGATGACGGCACACCTACTGCACGTACAGGCAAAATTCTTGCTGCTACTCCCATGGGCAGATTCGGTAAGACAGAGGAGCTTGAGGGTGGACTTTTGTTCCTTGTAAACGATGAGGCTGCATCCTTTATAACAGGCGTTGTATTGCCTATTGACGGTGGCTTCTCATCTTATTCAGGTGTTTGATTTGTAAATTAATAACAAAGGAGATTTATTATGGTTGATATTAACAAAAGGGTTGAGGAAATAGGCGTTGTGCCTGTTATCAAGCTTAACAACCCGGAAAAAGATGCTGCCCCCTTGGCTAAGGCTCTTTGCGCAGGCGGTGTTCCCATTGCAGAGGTTACCTTCCGTGCTGCAGGTGCAGACTTGGCTATCAAGCTTATGAAGGAGGCTTGCCCTGAGATGCTTTGCGGTGCAGGTACAGTTCTTACAACTGAGCACATTGATAAGGCAATCGCAGCAGGTGCTGAATTTATCGTTACACCCGGCTTTGATCCTGAGCTTGTGGCTTACTGTCAGGAAAAGGGTATTGCAATTTATCCCGGCTGTACAACCCCCACAGATTACCACGCTGCATACAAATTCGGTCTTAAGGTTCTTAAGTTTTTCCCTGCTGAGCAGTCAGGAGGCCTTGCAAAAATCAAGGCTATGAGCGCTCCGTTCCCTATGTTCAAGGTAATGCCCACAGGTGGAATTTCATTAAAGAACTTGAAGGAATATATTAAATGTCCTGTTATCTGCGCTTGCGGTGGCTCATATATGGTAACCGCAGATCTTATTGATAACGGTAAATGGGACGAAATTACAGAGCTTTGCCGTCAGTCGGCAGAAATTGTTAAGGAGGCACGAAATAATGGCTAAAATTGTTACCTTTGGCGAGCTTATGTTGAGACTCGCACCTAACGGTTACTACCGTTTCTTCCAGAATGATCAGATGCAGGCTACCTTTGGTGGTGGCGAAGCAAACGTTGCTGTTTCCCTTGCTAACTACGGCATGGACAGCGTTTATGTAACTAAGCTTCCTAAGCATGCTATCGGTCAGGCTGCAGTTAACTCACTCAGATACTTCGGCGTTGATACCTCTAAGATTGTAAGAGGTGGCGACAGAGTTGGTAT
>JAFTHF010000313.1 GCA_017457545.1 Clostridia bacterium | reverse complement strand
ATTACAGTTGTTGAAACAAGGATATCTGTTTTTCCGGAGGCAAAATCCATCATGATTTTGTCCTTGTCCTTACCCTTCAGCTTACCGTGTATAAACTCAACTGTAAGATCGGGAAATTCCTCCTTCAGCTCCTTTGCATAATCTACAGTAGCCTTCATTTTATCGGATGAGCTTTTTTCTTCAATTACAAATGGGTTGTAATCGTATGCATCAAGAATATCCTCTTTATTTTCTGCAACGCTGGGGCAGACCACGTATACCTGATGCCCCTCTGACACCTGCTTCCTTATAAATCCATTCAGTCTCTGACGGTAGCTTTCGTCGACTACAAAGGTGTCAACTCGCTTTCTTCCCGGAGGCATGCTGTCTATAAGGGAAACATCAAGATCGCCGTATATCATAAGGGAGAGAGTTCTTGGGATAGGAGTAGCGCTCATTACAAGGACATGGGCGCTTCTGCTTTTTTCTGCAAGACGGGCGCGCTGACGCACACCGAATCTATGCTGCTCATCTGTGATTACAAGACCAAGATTGTTAAATTCCACATTATCCTGTATCAGGGCATGAGTTCCGATTATAAAATCCGTTTCACCTGTGCGAAGCCTTGTTAAAATTTCCTTTTTTGCCTTGGCTGGAGTTGAGCCTGTAAGAAGCTCACACCTATAGCCAAGCTTTGTAAAGTATGGGTCAAGGGACTCAAAATGCTGAACAGCAAGGATTTCCGTAGGCACCATTAATGCTACCTGATATCCGTTTTTACACATTGCATAGGAGGCAAGGGCAGCGCATACTGTTTTTCCGCTACCTACGTCGCCTACAACTATTCTGTTCATGGCCTTGCCGTAGCCCATTATAGGCTCTTCACCGTTGCCGCTTAAGTCCATAAGAATTTCACCAACCGTACGTGCCTGCGCGTCGGTCAGCTCATAGGGTATCAAATTAATGTAATCGGTTACATCAGTATCAGAAATAATAGGGGCAAAAATGCTTTTTTGCGAGGACTTGATTTTTGAAACAGATATTGCAAAGAGAAAAAGTTCATCAAAGCTGAGTCTGCGAATGGCCGCATTAAGAGCGTTTTCGTCATACGGCGCATGAATGTTTTTTAACGCGAAGGGCAGAGAACAAAGGTTAACCCTATCAAGTATGCTTTCAGGCAGATATTCCTCTGTAATATTACTTATTTCGGGTAAGATTTCGCCTATAAGCTTTCCGAGAAATTTCTGGTTTATGCCATAGAAAAGTGGATAAACGGGTACAAGGGGAAGCAGTTTTTTAAATGGAACTACAGGCTCATAGGCAGGAGATGTCATACTTATAGTACGCTTTTCACGGGTTATTTTTCCCCAAAACCTAAAGGTCGTACCTATGGTAAATACGTCTTTCAAGTAATTTTGATTAAAGTAGGTAATGTTTACTGTTCCACTATCATCAAACGCCTTGAATTTAAGAATATTCATTCCTCTGCGCACCATTGCCACCTTAGGCTCGGTAGCCACGGTCAAAACGTAGGAATGAGGCATAAAGTCGAAGGGAGTGTCGATAATTCTGCATATATCCCCACGGTTCTGATAGGCTCTGGGGAAGTAGTAGAGAAGATCTCCGACAGTATTTATTCCATTTTGATTAAAGCATTTTTCATACTTAGGTCCGACACCGTATAAGGTGCCTATTTTGTCGTCAAACCTCATATACGTACCCCCTTTTTTGATGTTTTGTGTGAAATTTTACTTAAAATGCCCACCGCACGTAATGTGTAGTGGGCATATGTTATTAAAGTCCGAGCACTGCTGCACCGAGGATGCCTGCATCGTTTCCGAGCTCGGCAATCTTGATTACAGGCTGTTCATATCTGCCATGACCGTATGTCTGACTAAATACCTTTTCGCAAAGAGGCTTAAGGAGATAATCCTTTTCATTGCATACACCGCCACCGATGGAAAGAACATTGGGCTGGAATATGTTTATCATTGTTGCAACACCGCATGCAAGATAGCTGATGTATTCGTCAACGATTTCAGCGCCTACCTTATCACCCTGCTTCATAGCTGCAAATGCAACTCTTGCATTTACGCAGTTAAGATCACCGTTAATCATATCCTCAATGATTGTTTTTGTGCCGTTTTCTCTTGCCTTGATAAGATGCTCCTTAGTCATATTTACAAGACCTGTTGCGGAGCTGTAGGTTTCCCAGCAGCCCTTTCTGCCACATGTACACTGCTTGCCATCCTTTTCGATAACAACGTGACCAAGCTCAGCACCTGCATGGTTAAAGCCTGAGTAAACCTTGCCGTCAAGAACAATGCCTCCACCAAGACCTGTGCCAAGAGTAATCATAACAGAATACTTAGCGCCTCTTGCAGCACCTGCGATTGCCTCAGCCTTTGCAGCTGCGTTTGCATCGTTTTCTATGTATACCTTTTCAATACCCAGATATTCCTTAAGAAGATCTGCAATAGGGAAGTTAATAAAAGGAAGATTGTTAGCGTATTCAACAACACCTGTATCGGAGTTTGCTGTACCGGGTGTTGCAATACCTGCATATGCAATGTCGTCAAGTGTGAGACCTGCATTTGCAATAAGCTTCTTGCAAAGCTCTGCCATATCCTTGATTATAAGCTTACCGTCGCGGTTTGCAAGGGTAGGAACGCTGCCCTTCAAGATAATTTCATACTTTTCGTTTACAATACCTACGGCGATATTTGTTCCGCCAAGGTCGATTCCCAAATAATACATATAATTCAACCTTTCCGGCAAAACGTGGATTTATGATTAGTGTTTTGCTCTTTTTTAATTATAAAATACGGGGTAAAAAAAGTCAATACCATATTTCAAAAAAATGGATTTAATTTTTACATCTTCACATAATCGTCAAAAAATCTACACATTTTTTCATGTGTCAAAAAACAGAGGTTTAAATTGTGCAAATTGCACAAATGAAAGAAATTTAAAAATTTATAAATAATTTATGAAAAACCCTCTTGACAATGTTAAAACCCCTTGAAAATAAAGGCTTTTTTTGAATGGTACAACTTGGTAATTTCATTAACAAAAATGATAAAGTTTACAATTTGTACATAAAATGATTTTTCAAAGTGCAAAACAGGTCGAAATTTTTTCTTCTTATATTGTATATATAAAAATGAATCCTTGACTTTGGTGATTTTCTATGATAAAATGAATTCACTAAAAGGTTAAATTTGTGCAAAATCACATATTAACTTCAATCCCGCCTCGCTCGGCGGGATATTACTTGCAAAACGGAGGAATTCTTATGAAAACAAAAGCAAGAAGAGTGCTGGCGTTGTTCCTTTGTGTTCTCATGTTAGTGGGTACACTTGTGACAACGGTTTCTGCAGCTTCCGACTCTGGTAGCAGTAGCGGCGGTAAGACGTCTATCGACAATGTAACCGATATTCTTAACGCTCTGTCCTACTCCGAGTACATAGCGAAGTATGCAGACGAGGCCAAGGGTGAGAGCATTATTGAAATCCCTGCTCTCAATTACGACAAGGACGCAACTACTGCAGATGTTAAGGAAGTAAACAACATCTACGGCAAGGACGGCGTTCTTAAGATTCCTGAAATCGGATCTGTCGTTTGGAAATTTGACATTCCAAAGGATGCACTTTATTCAATTGAGATTGAGTATTGTCAGGTTGAGGGCAAGACAAACTCCATTGAAAGAGTATTCTACTTGAATGGCGACGTTCCCTTCTCAGGTGCCCGTTCCGTAATCCTTTCCAAGACATGGAAATACAATTATGT
>JAFTHF010000312.1 GCA_017457545.1 Clostridia bacterium | reverse complement strand
TGGCGCACAGAGTTAACAACGTCACTGATATCCTCCTCGGTAAGACTGTTTTCAGCCTTCATTTGATTTGTAAAGGTGATTATTGCCAGCTTGCCGTCGGCCTCAAGCCTCATATTCTGATATGTTACACGCTGTGCAGCGATTTCTCCTACCGACTTCGTGTCGAATATAAGACGGTTGATTTCTGCGTAATCAATATTTTTCTTAACTATTTTGGACGCAATAAGGTGGGTTTCATCGGTTACATTTGAGTATTTAAAGCAACCGGTATCACCTGTTATTCCCGCATAAATGGCCTCATAAAAGCCGATTTCCATATAGTCGGCAATACCAAGCCCCTCGGCGATTTTGTAGATTATCTGGGCACAGGCGGCGCAATTTTCCATATAAAAGTCGGAAAAGCGTGTGCTCATTCCGTGATGGTCAATGGTGAAATCAACCTTTTCTGCATGGTCAAAAAGCTCACCCATCTGGGACGGTGATGCCACATCTACTGCAACCACGCTGTCAAATTCGGAAAAATATCCGTCATAAAGAATTTCCTCGCCCTTGGTCATAAAGCTTAATCTCTTGGGAAGCTTTTCACAGCATACAATCTTGGCATCCTTGCCGAGCTTTTTTAAAATATGCTTAAAGCCCATGGCAGAGCCAAGGGTGTCAGGGTCGGGGTTTCTGTGACAAACAATAGCCGTATATCCGCATTCTTTTACTTTATTAAGTAGATTTTCAAAGGATAATTCAGTCATCGTCTTCCTCCATAGGCTTTATATCAAGGCCCTTAAGTATCTTTGAAATGTTGGCTCCGTACTCTGCAGAGCTGTCATATACAAAGGTAAGCTGTGGGGTGATTCGTAAATTGATTCTCTTTGCAAGCTCGGAACGAAAAAAGCCTGATGCATTCTTAAGCGCCTTGGCAATTTCGGTCTGCTCTCCTCCGTACACAGAGTAGTAAATTTTAGCAAATTTAAGGTCTGCGGTAACATCGGCAGCTGTAATGGAAACAAGGGCCTCAGCAATGCGAGGGTCCTTTACATCACGAAGAATTTGTGCCATTTCCTCCTTAACTGCATCGTTTATTCTGTTCTGTCTATATTTAGCCATAATATATCCTTTCCTAGCGAAATTATCGCTAAACACTATTTATCTATCATAATTATATCACATAATATATAAAATTTAAAGAAAAATTTTACATTACTTGAAAAAAGTGTGTTTGAATGATATAATTTATGTAGATAGTAAAAGGAGGTAAAAATGGACATAATTATAATTGTTCTCAATATAATTACCCTTCTCTTGCTTGGATTCACTCTGTTTTTAGTAGTAAAAAACGGAAAAAGTCGGGGGACGGGTACGGAAAATGAGGAAATTAGGCGAGTAGTTGCCTCTTCGGTAAACGAAACTGGAGCTCTTTTAATATCAAGCGTTTCCGCTGCCAATAAGACCTATTCCGAAAATATAGAAAAGGAAATTGGCAGGCTTACCGAAAATATGAATAAGCTTAGCGAAAATCAATCAAAAAGCTATATTGAGGTGCTTAACACTCTTAATAATTCCTTTAAGGAAATTACAGAGCAGAACGCAAAGAGCAATGAGGCAATGGCAAAAGGACTTAAGGAAAAGCTTGATGACTTCTCCAAGGCGCTTACTGCTCTTATTGAAAAAATCAATAATGATGTTAAGGAAAATCTTGTTGCAATCCGTAAGGAGAACACCGACAAGCTTGAAACCATTCAGAAGACCGTAGACGAAAAGCTTGAAAAGACACTTAACACAAGACTTCAGCAGTCCTTTGAAAGCGTTGTTAAGCAGATAGGTGAGGTTAATAATGCCATAGGCGAAATCAAGGGTCTTGCCAAGGATGTAGGCTCGCTTAACAAGGTACTTTCCAACGTTAAAATAAAGGGCATTGTAGGTGAGGTTATTCTCGGTAACATCATTGGCGAAATTCTTACCAAGGAGCAATACGAGGAAAACAAGGTTACAAAGGCAGGCTCCCACGACCCTGTTGAGTTTGCAATCAAGATGCCCGGGGACGACTGCCCTGTTTATCTTCCTGTGGACTCCAAGTTCCCTCTTGAGGGCTATACAAGACTTAAGGAGGCAACAGACGAGTGCAATAAGGAAAAGGTGGACCTTGCAAGACGTGAGCTTCGCCAGAGCCTTAAGAAATTTGCAAAGGATATTCACGATAAATATATCGATCCACCCAATACAACAGATTTTGCAATTATGTTTTTACCAATTGAGGGCCTTTACATAGAGGCTATCGATATGGGACTTTTTGAGGAGCTTCAGAGAGAATATAAAATAAATATCTCAGGACCCTCTACCCTGACTGCTCTGCTTAACGCATTGCAGATGGGCTTTAAATCTCTTGCTATTCAAAAGCGCTCAAGTGAGGTATTTGTGCTTCTTTCCGCAATCAAAACTGAATTTGGCAAGTTCGCGGGAATACTTGATAAGGCACACAAAAAGGTTGAGGAGGCAAGCCATGAGCTTAGCGTTCTCTCCTCTACAAGAACTAAAGCAATTGAAAGAAAGCTGCGAGGTGTCGCCTCTCTTGGCGAGGCTGAGGCAGAAAAAATACTTGAAATAGAAAACAAGGAGGAATAATATGAGTAAGGTATTAGTAATTACAAAGGATAATTTTGAGGCTGAGGTATTAAACAGCGATAAGCCTGTGCTTCTTGACTTTTATGCAGTATGGTGCGGTCCCTGCAAGATGGTATCTCCTATTGTTGATGCAATCGCAGAGGAAAGAGACGATATCAAGGTAGGTAAGGTAAACGTTGATGACGAAATGGAGCTTGCACAGAAATTTGGCGTAAGCAGCATCCCCTCACTTTTTGTAGTAAAGAATAAAGAAATTACAGCAACAAAAATCGGCTTTGCTCCTAAGGACGCAATTCTTGCAATGCTTGACTAAAAAACAAAAAAGACCTCAAAAGAGGTCTTTTTTTATTTTAAAAATGCTGAAAGCCTTGAAAATCAAGGGTTTTATAAAATATTAACATATGAACAGATAATAATATAATTAATCTGCCACAACATGAAACTCTCCGTCTGTATGCATAAAATATGCAGATGCTTTATCATAATAATCCTTAAGCTGAGTAAGGTGTGAAACAAGAATCCACATAACATTTTTGCCTGTAAAATACTTAAGAA
Organism: Clostridia bacterium; assembly: GCA_017457545.1. Next base: position 9,183 of record JAFTHF010000312.1, on the reverse strand, counting down.
TATGATAAAGACCCTTAGCGCCCTCATCATATGCAGTAGTCTGGAAGGTTTCGTTAAGTATAATAAGTGAGTTATCACTTATCCTATCCACCATCTCGGCAATCTCGCTTACCTCCTGCTCAAATCTACCCGCATCGTTACCCTTAACAAACATCTTTTCGCCCTCGGAAAATTGGGTGTGAATTGTGCTGTATGGATATACCCTTGACCTTTCTGCAGGAACGGGAAGTCCACCCTGTGCAAGAACCTGCATACATCCAAGGGAACGGAGAAATACTGTTTTACCGCTTCCGTTGCCACCGAAAATAAGGATGCCCTCCTTAAGGCTGTCAACGCTTATGGTGTTTGGTACAACCTTTTTAATGCTCTGGTTTGACATAACAAGAAGCATATCGTATAGCTCAACGCAGTCAAAGCCCTTTTTGTCGGTTATAACAGGGAAGCAGAGAGGTGCGCCGTAGTGCTTAAGCCTTGAAATGTATTTAAGACCTACACCGTAGAATTCAAGCTGCTTGAATACAGGAATAAACAGGTCATATATTTGTGAGCCCCAGCCTTCAAATGCATAGGAAAGGTCAAGATATGCACCGCTTACAATACTTCGGTAAAATTCCGAATCAACGCTTGAAATAAAGGAGTAGTATTTTGCTTCCTCCTCATCCCTTTGCTTTTTAAAGAAGGATAAGAAGCCCTTGCTTTCGTTTACTGATGCATACTTTACAAATTTGTCATCAATAAGGGAAGCTGAGCAAATAAGTCCGTCATCGTTTACCTGGATTTTTATATCTGCATTTTTGTTAAGTGAAATAGCTTCAAATTTTGAAGAGAAGCGAATCGCTTCATCAACATTCGGGTCATTTGCAAAAGCACCAATTTCATCTCTTAAACGAATCAAGCCCTCGGATTTTATTTCGGCCTTTTCAAGCACCTTGTAAAGCTCTCTTACATAGAGCATAGCCCGTTTTGTAAACAGAGCATTCATCTGTAGGGCAGAGAAGGCAATTCCCACACCACCACCTGATGACATCATTCCTCCGTATGCAGTGGATTTTGAACGCTGATGGGAAACATAGGCTTCCTTGAATTTCGAAAAAGCATTGTATAGAGAATCAAACAGCCCGTCACACTCTGTAAAATCCGTAAAAATATCCTGTCTGAACTTAATATCCTCTGAATTTGTCAGGGGACGTGTAAGAATTTCATAAAAATACTGACTTCTGTTCAGGTCGGGAAAGAATAGCTTAAGGGCCTTGTCAAGACAGAGATGATATATGGAGCGCATGCTCATATATCCTGCATTTTTTATTGAATCGTCGTTTCTGTATAAAATATCAATAGACATGCTTAGCTCCTTTCCTTAAGAGAATCCTCATCAAGACGGTATTTGCGTAAAATATCCTTAGCATAAGAGCCCTTTTCATCGTTTTTAGGCGTAATTTTAAAGGTGCGCTTGTTTTCGTCAGTCGGAATAACCTCAACACCTAAAATAGGGAAGGACGTGTCTGTAATTTCGTGAAAATGGGTAACATAAAGACCGCTGATGCCTCTTCTTTTTATCTCCTCAGCCGTTTCTAAAAGCAGCTCATAGCCCTTTTTATCGTCTGTACCGCTGTAAGTTTCATTAAACAGAATAAAGGCATCATTATCACAGGTATCAAGAATAGCTCTTGTACGCTGCATCTCCTCATGCAGTCTGCCTGTGGAGGCAAAGCGTTCATCCTTGGGAAAGTGTGTATAAATCGCAGAAAAGGGATAAATTTCAGCACTTTCGGCAAAAATCGGCATACCTCCGAGAAACAGTATAAGATTTATACCGAGAGAACGGAGATAGGTTGTTTTACCACCACCGTTGGCACCGGTCAAGAAATAAAATATTCTGTCATTTTCAAACCATGTGTCATTTGGCACTATATCATAGCATTCCTTAAGACTAAGTGAAATATCGTACAGATTTTTCGCCTTGAATTTCTTGGAATCTGCGATTTTGGGCAGACACGTGGCTGTATTATACTTTTCAAGCTTACGGTAAAGGTCTCTCATTTCCATATAGAAATCAAGCTCTCTTATAAGCGGAAACAGGCTACGGAAGTTTATTGTGAGGTAATTTCTCAGCATTGAGTTAACACGGAAATATTCTCCTGCAAAAAGCTCGGAAACGCTATCGGAAAGGGTAATATGACACTTGGCATTCAGCTTTCTTGCATCGGGAGTTTTAAGCCCTAATTTAGCAAAAAGCTCAGCCCCGTGTTCAAGATATGTATCGGGAGAAGCGAATTTTGATATCTGAGAGCGCTCTCCGTAGGTAAGCACGTAGGTGTCAGCCTTACCAAGTATTATAGAGGCATTTTTAATACCCTGAGCCATTTTTACACGTAGAGAAACCTGCTCATCCTCACGAAAGTAGTCTGCAACCAAGGATGCAGCTGCACCAAGGTCAGAAAGAGCGATAAGAGCATCGCATACCTTTAAATAATGCTTTAAAAGCTTTATGGCAAGATGAGCTTTCTCTGTGGGAATGCTTGAAAGCTCCCATAATTCAAAGGCTTTTTTATAAAGCTTAAGGGTGAGAACCGTCTCACGTACTCTAATATAGTTTTCATCCTTATAAATGGCGGAAAACAGCTCCTGACGCATATATATACCCTCTTTGTCAAGGGGGTAAGAAAGAATTTTTTGCGCTGCAGGAGATAAAAGAGAATCAAGCTGTAAATCAAGGAATATTTTAGTTGATATTTCCTTGCCTGTTGTGGAGCACAGATAAGATGGAACAGGGCTCATAGTTACCTCCGTAAAACTAGTCTTAATCTATTTTAACATATTACTTACAGTCTAGTCAATAACCAGTTAATATCAATAAAATTCGCCTATACAAAATACATAAATAAAGAGTAAAATGCAAAATTCCGTATAAAAAGCATATTAAAAGCAAGACTAAATGAAAAGCAAAATTTATGCTTTTTGAAAATGGGATGTTTTTGCAAAATGGTCAGAAAAAATGATCACGTATGCGAAAAAAATAGGTTTTTATAGAAAAATGGGGACAAAATATGTTGTTTAAGAAAAAGGAATCAAGCCTTATTGCTGTCTGCGATGGAGAGATAATTCCTATAAGCCGTATTCCCGATGATGCTTTTTCGCAGGGAATACTTGGTCAGGGGTACGGAGTTATACCAAGCTCCCATATGTTTTTTTCACCCGTAAACGGCACGGTAATATCGGTTTCCGATACCTACCACGCTTACACTCTGGAGGATGAGAACGGAGGAGAAATTCTTGTTCATATCGGCATTGACACGGTGGAGCTTAAGGGAGAATTTTTTACCCCTCTTGTAAGCACGGGACAAAAAATAAGAGCAGGAGAAGGAATAGCGGTTGCCAAGCTTGACGAGATAGAAAAGCGTGGCTATAAAACCGTAAGCGCAGTTCTTATTACCAATAGTGATGAATATAAAATTGAAAGGATAAATTTCGGCTTTGCCAAGGGTGGAGAAGTGAGAGCTTTAACCTATAAAAGGGTATAGCCGAATAGATGAAAAATGACTACAACAGCTAAACCAAAAAGACTGGATAGCATCTTTAGTGTGCTGCAAAGAGTAGGCAGAGCATTTATGCTTCCGATTGCTCTTCTGCCTATTGCGGGACTGCTTTTAGGCATAGGTGCATCCTTTACAAATGTTACTACCCTTGAGGCGTATAATCTTATAGGCTTCATGGGTCCGGGTACATTTCTTTATTCCTGCTTCTCTCTTCTTTCATCGGTGGGAACAGTAATTTTTGATAATCTGCCGCTCTTGTTTGCAATGGGTGTAGCGCTTGGAATGGCAGAGAATGAAAAGGCGACTGCTACTCTTTCTGCTGCAATAGCATTCTTTGTAATGCACAAAACCATTAATTCTCTCTTGGCTATTACAGGTAAGCTGGAGGCAGGTGCAATGCCAGAGGGCACAGTCGCCAATGTGGTAGGTATAAATTCACTCCAAATGGGCGTGTTCGGTGGAATTATAGTTGGACTTGGCGTTGCTTATCTGACGAACAGATTTTACAAAATAAGATTGCCTAACGTAATTTCATTTTTTGGAGGCACAAGATTTATTCCCATAATCTCTACGGCTGTATATCTTCTTGTAGGCGTTCTTATGTTTTTTGTGTGGCCCTATGTACAGTCGGGAATATATGCCCTGGGAGATCTGGTTCTGAAATCAGGCTACGGCGGAACATTAATCTACGGCTTCATTGAAAGAATTCTTATTCCCTTTGGATTGCATCACGTGTTTTATCTCCCATTTTGGCAGACGGGAGTAGGTGGCTCAGCGCTTATTGATGGGGTAATGGTGTACGGAGCACAGAATATCTTTTTTGCTGAGCTAGCATCCCCTAATGTAAGCAAATTTTCCGTTTCTGCCACAAGATTTATGAGTGGAAAATTTCCGTTTATGATATTCGGATTGCCCGGTGCAGCATTATCTATGTTCATATGTGCAGATGATAATAAGAAAAAGGCTGCGGGAGGCTTACTTTTGTCTGCTGCGCTTACCTCTATGCTTACAGGTATCACTGAGCCCATAGAATTTACCTTTTTGTTTGTAGCGCCGATTTTGTATGTTATCCATTCTGTACTGGCAGGAGTAAGCTATATGCTGATGCATATTCTTGATGTAGGCGTGGGTATGACCTTCTCGGGAGGTATAATCGACCTCACCTTATTTGGTATTCTTCAGGGTAACTCAAAAACCAACTGGATAATGATACCTCTTGTTGGCATAGTTTATTTCATTGTCTATTTTCTTTTGTTCAGATTCCTTATCCTTAAGAAAAACTATGCAACCCCCGGACGTGAGGTTGGAGACGGTGAGGTTAAGCTGTATACAAGAGCAGATTATAATGCTAAAAAAACTGCATCAAAGCAGAGCAGCGATGTATCAGCTCTTATTTTGGAAGGACTCGGAGGCAAGGAAAATATTGTCTCTCTTGACTGCTGCGCCACAAGACTCAGGGTTTCAGTGTCCAATTCCGAGCTTGTAGACGAAGCAAAGCTTAAGGAAAGCGGTGCAAAGGGTGTAATCAAGAAGGGAATAGGGGTACAGGTTATTTATGGCCCTCAGGTATCGGTTATCAAGAGTGAGCTGGAGGATTATATTAAGAGATTAGATTAGCATACACTGTAAAAGAGAGGTAAAATGAGGTGTTTTATCTCTCTTTTTTCTTCGTTCATAATGTATATAATATTATATATTTATGCAAAAATCTAAAGAAAGAACAATTTTGACGAATAATTTTACCATTTTGTGATGAATGAATATTCACTAAAATGTATAAATATTCATTGGAATAAATTGGAAATTGAGAACTCAACGAAATAAATTAAAAATTTTGTCAAGAAAAAACGTAGACGTATCAACAATTTTCTGACCATCTCAAAAATTGTATCGGTAGTCAACAAATAAATTTCCAAAAGTCCAAAATTGACAATTTTAGGCGATTGTATAAAACAGCCCAAAAGATTGATTAAGTTAACAATAAAGTATCGTTTTTGGCACGAAAAAAACAGATATGTACACAGTTTTTACGGAATTAATTGATAAAATCATATAAAAATGCACAAAATCGGCTTTTGAAATTTTTTGTTTCAGTCGAATTTTTGTTTAAAGTGACGAAATTCAAAAAAATCATTGACAGTATGTATTTTTTTATTATATAATTAAGCTACTAAGGTTGTTTTTGGGAATATTTAAAAATGCTCTCGAATACGATTTTTTGAGGAAAATCTGTGGATAAATATCCATCGACGATTTTCCTTGAAAAATTGTAAAACTACCTTCGGAATTCGGTGAAAATAATTTACATAAGGAGAAGCATAATGGAATTTGACGTTTTGGAAATTGTAATAACCTTTTTTATGATTTTCTTGTGCATGCTTTGCTTGTTCTCTGTGCTTGTTATTGCAAGAGACATAATTCGTGAAGCCTCAAGTCAGTCAAGAAAAAAGAAGAATGGCAGTGAAGAAAAGGTAGTAACTGTCATTAAAGAAGTCGAAGTGCCTGCAAAGGCTGTGGAGCCTGCGACTGTTGAAAAGGTAGAGGAGACAGCGCCTATTATTGATGAACCTCCTGCTCCTGTTGAAATTGTTGAGGAGCACGACGACAGCGAGGTTACATTTAACAAGACTCGCTTGACCATGGCGGAGAAGTATGAATCTCTTTCTTCTCTCTACAGGGAATTTTATGATGCCATTGTTAAGCATGCACTTAGCAAGGAGGGCGTTAAGGAATTCGGAAACAACAATTACATAGATTATAAGATCGGCTCACACCGTCTTGTTCGTATGATGATTAAGCGTGGCGAGGTAGTATGCGAATTTATCTTTATTGATAGAGATTTCAAAACATATGCCAATGCTAACAATGTAAAAATGAAGCCCTCAGCAACAGCGGTTAAGATTAATGAGCCCGCCGCAGTTGGCGTAGCTAAGGACGGTATCGACCTTGTATGTCAGCAGATTGAGGAGGAAAAGGAATATAAGAAGCAGCTTGCAAGAGAAAAGCGCAGAGAGCAGCGTCAAAAAGCAAAGGAAGCAGAAGGAAATAAATAATGTTTAATAAGAACACAAATCAGAATCCGAATACGGAAAAGGCGGAACCTATGACAAGAAAACAGAAAATAAGTAACATCGTAGGTATCGTCCTATGTGTGCTCTTAATTCCTATTCTTATTGTCAACTGTATACTTATTGTAAAGAGTATGGTGAGTGACGATGTACCTAGTCTTGGTGGCAGAGTACCTCTTATAGTTCTTACAGAGTCTATGGAGCCGGATATTATGGCGGGAGATTTAATATTCTGCCGTGTACCCGACGAGGAGGACATAAAGAACATAAAGAACGGTACAGTTATCTCGTTCTTTGACCCCGCAGGTAACGGTACAAGCATTGTAACCCACGCAGTTTACGGTGAGCCGTTTGTTAAAGACGGTAAGCTTTATTTCTACACAAAGGGTGTTAACAACAATACAGAGGATAGACTTCCTGTATCTGAGGATAGCATAGTTGGTATATACAACGGCTCAAGAATTCCGTTTGTAGGAAGAATTGCAATGTTTATGCAGTCCACAGCAGGACTTATCATTTGTATCTTTGTTCCCTTGGCAGCTCTTGTAGCCTACGAATTTCTTCGTAAGAGCAAGCAGTAGAAATCAAAGGAAAGCGATATTGAGGCACTTATGGCTGAGCTTAAGGCTCTAAAAGGAGAGCAGAGTGCTAAAAATGAAGCTGAAAATAAAGAAGAAAGCACCGATACAACAGAAGAAAATCAATAATCAAAGGTATTTATTCATACGGAGTGCTACCGTGTGACAAATATATATACAATAAGCTTAAAATAGAAAATTTATGTGCTAAACACAAAATTAAAAAGGAGAAAAATTATGAAAAAGAACAAATTTTTAAGACTTGCATCCGTAATGCTTATGCTTTGTCTTATCACAACTTGCGCTATCAGCGGTACTTTCGCTAAGTACACCACAAGTGGTACAGCTACTGACACAGCAAGAGTTGCTGCATGGGGTGTAACTGTATCTGTAACAGGTCAGTTCGTAAAGGAAGTAGGAACAACAGTTAAATCCACAACAGATGACGTAGTTGCTCCCGGTATGTCCGGCACTATTGCAACAGTAACAGCAAGTGGAACTCCTGAGGTTTCTTGTAAGATTGTTTACAGTGCAACTTTTGATTTCGGTGCTAATTGGACAGAAACATTTGATAACGATAATGACGGTGGAACAACTCCCGAGGTAGAATACTGTCCTCTCGTTATTACTGTTGGCACAAGTACATATGCTATTGACGGTATTAAGTTGGAAGACGGTTCCGATCCTGATGTTAAGTGTGACGACCTTGCTGATTTGAAGGCTAAGGTTGAAGCAGCGGTAGCAGATTATACAACTGATACATTCAATGCAGGCACATCTATATCATCCACACTTACACTCTCATACGCATGGGCATTTGATGATAATGACGACGAACTTGATACAGCACTCGGCGATCAGGCTAACAAGCCCACAATTGAAGTTACAGTTAATGCAACTGTTGAACAGACAAACGCATAATAACTGTATAATAGGTACTTATAACTTATAAATTTGAAAAATCTATTTAAAAGCTTATAATTATTTCTCTGATATCCCCACTCCTTGTGGGTGGGGATATTGGAAATAATGTTGTTTATTTTTTCAATGTGCCTGAGCCTCAGACATATTGAAAAAATAAATGGCATAGCGCATATGCGCAAAAACGGAGGAACTTTAATGCTTAAAAACAAGTATATAAAGCTCGCCTCGATACTGCTGATGCTCTGCTTGATTACTACATGTGGAGTAAGCAGCACCTTCGCCAAATATACTACGGGAGGTACCGCTACTGACAGCGCTCGCGTAGCTAAATGGGGCGTAACGGTAGAATTGACAGGCGATGATGCTTTTAAAAATACATACGGTACTACTGTTCAATCATCGGATGTTAACAAAAAAGTAGTGGCTCCCGGTACAAACGGTCAGCTTGCAGAAATTACTGTTAGCGGTACACCTGAGGTTGCAGTTAATATGACAGTTGATGTAGACCTTGAGCTTACAGGCTGGACAATACCTGAGGGTGGTGGAAGTCTTGAGTATTGCCCATTGGTATTTACAGTAGGAACGACTAAAATTTATATGACTGCAACAAGCAACACCACAACAGAGGAGCTTGAAGAAAGTCTGGAAAACGCTGTAATAGCTGCTATCTTAGGCAATTCAACATCATCCGAGACAAAGGATAGCGGAAGAACCATGAGTGTGGCTAAGCCGACGGGAGAAAGCGTTGCTGTAAGCACAGTTACAGTTGAATGGCTTTGGGATCTTGATGCTTCAACTAAGCAATCGGGTGCACTCAACACTGACGCAAGAGATACGGAGCTGGCAACTTTAGGTACTATGCCAACTATTTCCTTTGAGCTTACAGTGTCTGTAACACAAATTGATTAAATTTAGCTAGTATAAGTATAAACGGAGGTAATGATATTGTCAACATATGTAGATAACGACAGTGCGGTGCTTGATTATAAAAGAGAACAAAGAACCGTATATGTTCGTATTATGCTAATGGTTAATATCGTTTTCATATTACTCCTTGTAACTCTCGGTGTTATCGCT
>JAFTHF010000311.1 GCA_017457545.1 Clostridia bacterium | reverse complement strand
TTCTTCTATACCGTAAGAAACTATAATATCAATAAAATCCTCTCCGCTATCATAAGTGCCTATCATTATAGCATATCCTGGTGTTGTAAAACCATCGTGGCATATTACCTTAACATTTGTACCTGCATACTTATCATCAATCATTGTCTGTCCTGTCCGTCTGGCTCATCGTTGTCAAGATCTAAAAAATCTCGCATTTACTTATTGATTTCTTCAATCGTTCCACCGTCTAAAATCAATTGTGCTTTTAGTTTTTCAACAGTTTCCTGTATTTTCTTTTTATAACCCTTGTCGAAATCGTCATCCTTTGTTTTGTTATCTAACGTTGATTCTAAAACAGAAATTATATTATTGATACAATCCTCTTCATATAAATTCGTTTCTGTAACATTTTCCGTAAAAACGATGAAAAGATTACATTGAGTATCAATAACATCATTAATGCTGTCTGCTGCGCATCTATAACCTATTTCGTAATCAGTCGAGTTATCTTTGAAATTCAAATTTTCTTGTAAACTCCTTAAAAACTCAACAAATTTATGTTTTGCCATTTTTCTCTCCTCGTTTTTTCAGCTCTTCCAATCTGTCTTCTATGCCTCTTGTATAATTGTTTATTTCTTTTTGCCAAGTCCATAAGCTAACACGAAAATTTGTTTTTTGTAGCTTGTTGTCCTATCATAGGACAACAGCATTAAGAGGCTGTGGGCATAAATGTGTTTGTCCTGTGACAGGACAAAGTGGTGTAAAGCAATGCTTTTAAAGTTGTCTTATGATAGGACAAAACGGAAGTTAGTGTAAAATTTCTTTGCTTTTAATACCATGCTATTATTTGATATTTTGGAATTTCCTTTTTGTTTTCAACCAATCTTTTTACATATATAAATCCGTGTTTTGCATATACATCCGATGAATATTCTTTGCTTTTTTCGTGTTCTATAACTCTTTTTTGGTTTGTATCATATTTGAAAAAATGCTTTATATTCTTGTTTTCGGGGTAATAATCAAAAGAAAACTCGCCATCTTTTACAACTATATTTTCAACTCTAACCATATTATTTTACCTTTTACTTGTAATATTTTTAACAATTGTATTTATTAAGTTTAGCGTCTCTAAGGTAATTGCTCCATATTTTTTCCAAGCTGATCACCGTCCTTTATTTAATTATAGCAAAAGCGAAAACTATTGTAAAGACATCGGTGTACTGAAAACAGGACAATAAAAAGCGCAGACTAATCTGCGCTTTTTATTTATTCTGCTTTAGCTTGCTTTTTGGAAAGTATGTAGTTATACAGCTTGATTATTCCCTTATGGGCAAAGTAGGCTGCAAAGAAGATCGCCTCTACCAAAGCTATAAGAAGGACAAGTCTGCCCCATACGTTTGGTGCTATCTTAACAAGGATATCCATAACTGAGCCACCACCCTCAAGTGTGCCTACTGCAAGATAGAGATAGTTGGGGGAATAGCCGGGCTCGAGGTCAGCAACAAGCTTAGGCAGGTTAAAGTTGAATATCATGGCAAGGGTTACGAGAATTGACATAAAGCCTGTTGCCTTGGCAATGCCTGTAAGCTTGGGACGGAAGCCGTGTACAAAGGTCATATAGAATACGGAAAGAGGTGGTAAAATATGCTCTATCCAGTACTGATAATAACGGTAGTATGCAGGGCCTGTTGTGGAAATTACAGCAGGGGTAAGAAGTGGGAAAAGTCCCAAGGTGAAGCATACATAGAAGCAAATAGGATATATAAACTTACTCTTTTTAAACATCATAAAGGCTGCAAGGATACATGTCCAGCCACATACCTGAAGCTGAAACTTGTCAAGCATATTATGCTCTGCTAAATTGCCCGGGCCTACGTACATAAGACGCCAATAATATGACATCTCACAGATAATCATAGCCACACCCATGGCAAAACGGAAATCACCCTCGTGCTTCCAGTCTCTCAGCTTTTCACGGTAACGGAAAATAAGATAGATGCATACACCAAGAATAATAATCGGAATAAAATGTGCAAGTGACCAATACTTAAAGTTGCCCTTTTCTCCATAGCCAAAAAAGCCTTCGCTGAAGAAACGTGCCCAAACCTCACCGTTCATAATTTTTCTCCTTAAATTTCAAAATTAACTAAAATTTGTCTTTAGAAGGCAAAAATATTTTAACACTATTCGTCTGAAAAATCAATATTTATGCACAAAAAATCACCACTTAAGAAAAGTGGTGATTAATTTTTATGCTTCGGGAGACTGACAAACGGTGCAAACCCCACCTACGTAGGTGTGGTTTCCAGTCGCAGGAATAGTAACAGTTATTTCATCTGTATAGGTTTTTCCACCGTATTCAACTGTGGCAGTAAGGGTTTTTTGTCCGTCCTTGCCACATGTAGCAGCTACTGTTATTTTCTCTTCAATCTTACCCTCAAAAACATTTGTATGCTTCATATTGTAAGTGCATACGCCGAGAAGATAAGCATTTTTCTTGCTGTCACTCCACGTCCAGTGCTCTAATTTATACACGTGGTCGATTTTTTCAGCCTTTTCAAGCTGAAATCCTCCACACTTAATGCATGAGTGTGTCTTTTCACCTTCTGTATCGCATGTGGGAGCCTTAATAAAGGACCATTCACCCCATTCATGCTCACAAGGATCCTTTGGTTTTCCACCACCGTTTTCCTCATCGCATCCCACAAAGCAAAGACCACAGCACACAAGCATAATCAAGCACATAGCAAAGCTGATAATTCGTTTAATCTTCATTTTATAATCCATTTCATTTAAAGCATTTTCTGCAAAAATCCTACACTCCCCGCCACTTTTTCGCCTCTGCCTCTCAAATAGCCAAGTCACTCAAGGTATACCACAGGTGACGGGCAACGGTGTCCGTAGCGCACCAGATAATTCAGTGACAAGTTAGACAAGGCGCACCACACGTAGTGCGATAAAGCTTTAGAAGCAAGTGTTCCTAGGCGCACCGCAAACTTGGGGGCGACGGCTATCTTAGTGATAGTCGAGGTCACAAGTGAGGAGCAACAACGGAACACGTAGCTTATCAAGCTTTATCTGGAAACTTCTTGCATTTCAAAGGCTTCCAAAATATCCCCTTCCTTAATGTCGTTAAACTTATCAAGTCCAACACCACACTCGTAGCCTGCTGCTACTTCCTTTACGTCGTCCTTGAAACGACGGAGACTGGAGATCTTATCTTCAAATATTACTATACCGTCACGGATAACTCTTATCTGTGAGGAGCGTGTAATCTTACCGTCCTGAATGTAGCTACCTGCGATTGTACCAACGTTGGGAACTCTGATGGTCTGACGAACCTCAGCGTGACCGTTGATAACCTCCTTATAGGTAGGAGCAAGCATACCCTTCATAGCGGCTTCGATTTCTTCGATGATTTCGTAAATGATTCTGTGTGTTCTGATATCGATATTCTGTCTTGCGGCAGAGTCAATTGCACTCTTGTCGGGACGAACGTTAAAGCCTACGATAATTGCATTGGATGCTGCAGCAAGCATTACGTCGCTTTCTGTAATACCACCAACACCCATATGAATAACGTTAACCTTAACCTCTGCGTTGGAAAGCTTAATAAGTGATGCCTTAACAGCCTCAGCTGAGCCACCAACGTCTGCCTTTACGATAATGTTGATTTCCTTTGTACCCTCGCTGATCTGATTGAAGAGGTCATCAAGGTTAACCTTAGCATTAGCCTTAAAGATTTCCTCCTTAGCCTTCTGCTTTCTCTGCTCAGCAAGAGTTCTTGCCATCTTTTCATCCTCAACAGCGTTGAACTCATCACCTGCAAGAGGCACCTCATCAAGACCTGTGATTTCAACAGGAACGCTGGGGCCTGCAAGCTTAAGAACCTTGCCTGTATGGTCGGTCATAGCTCTTACGTGACCTACAGATGTACCTGCGATTACAACATCGCCACTCTTAAGTGTACCGTTCTGAACAAGGATAGTAGCAACAGGGCCTCTACCCTTATCAAGCTTAGCCTCAATAACTATACCCTTAGCACGACGGTCGGGATTAGCCTTAAGCTACTTAACCTCGGCAACAAGAAGAATAGTTTCAAGAAGGTCATCAAGACCCATTCTTGTGTGAGCAGATACGGGAACGCAGATTACGTCACCACCCCACTGCTCGGGAACTAAGTCATATTTTGTAAGCTCCTGCATAATCTGGTCGGGATTTGCAGTAGGCTTATCCATCTTATTGATTGCAACGATAATATCAACGCCTGCAGCCTTTGCATGGTTGATAGCCTCTACTGTCTGAGGCATAATACCGTCATCGGCAGCTACAACGATGATAGCAATATCTGTCGCCATAGCACCACGGAGTCTCATAGCTGTGAACGCCTCGTGACCGGGGGTATCAAGGAATGTAATATCCTTACCCTCAATATTAACTCTGTAAGCACCGATATGCTGAGTAATACCGCCTGCCTCACCTGTGGTTACGTGAGTATGTCTGATTGCGTCAAGAAGTGATGTCTTACCGTGGTCAACGTGACCCATTACGCAGACAACGGGCGCTCTTTCCTGAAGTGTATCAGCAGTATCCTCTGCCTCATCAAAGAGCTTTTCTTCGATTGTAACAACTACCTCCTTGGTAACCTTAGCACCAAGCTCATCAGCCATAATGTATGCTGTATCGTAGTCGATAACCTGATTTACTGTTGCCATAACGCCCATCATCATAAGCTTCTTTATAAGCTCACTTGAGGAAACCTTAAGACGTGAAGCAAGCTCACCAACTGTGATTTCATCGGGAACTGTAATGGAAAGCTGAGTGTTCTTTGCCTTTTCGAAGGCAGCGCGCTTCATCTTTTCCATAGCCATACGCTCCTTTTCCTTCTTGGAGCTTGCATGGGGATCCTTGTTGTTCTGCTTCTTAAGCTTCTGCTTGGAGGAGCCGTAGTTATCGTATGAGCCGAAGCTGTCAAGCCTTTCATCATACTTGGAAAGGTCAACAGAGGACATTCTTGTATCTACAACACGGGTAGCGCCTGTCTTCTTCTTGATTTCGATTACATTGCTTTCGGGCTGCTTAACCTTGGGCTTAGGTGTAACTCTTGGACGGTTATCCTCTCTGTCCTTATCGAAGAAGTTATTCTGCTTATTACCCTGAGGTCTGTTATCTCTGTTGAAGTCCTTGTTAAATTCCTTGTTAAAGGGTTTCTTTTCACCGTTGTTGAAGTTAGGACGGTCGCCCTGAGGACGATTGTCACGGTTATCACGGTTATCTCTGTTGAAGTCCTTATTAAATTCCTTATTAAAGGGCTTCTTTTCTCCGTTATTGAAGTTAGGACGGTCGCCCTGTGGACGGTTATCCTCTCTTCTTGGCTGATTATTGTCACGACTTCTGTCAAATCTGTCGTTTCTGTCGTTTCTTACCTGACGGTTATCCTGCTGAGGTCTTGCATCATCCTTAACCTCGGGCTTAGGCTCTGCCTTTGCTTCAGCCTTGGGCGCTTCCTTTTTAACCTCAGGCTTAATTTCGGGCTTAAGTTCTACCTTAGGCTCTTCCTTCTTAGGCTCAGCCTTAGGTGCTTCCTTCTTTACCTCGGGCTTGGGCTCTGCCTTGGGAGCAGGCTTTGGTGCTTCCTTCTTAGGTGCAGGCTTCTTCTCCTCGGGCTTAAGGTAATTATCAAGCTTTCTCGATATATCCTTTGTCATATTGTTAACGATGGTGTTGACAACTGCCATATCAACAGCTTCGCCAAGCTGAGCTGAGCCGAGAAGTCCTGAATCCTCAATTATTTTAGTAGCATCCTTTATATCAAGTCCGAAATTCTTTGCAAAATCCTTAACTTTTACCATTTCTGCCATATATCTTACCTCTTTTCATTTAGATTAAGGGTGGAAAGTTCATTAGAAAAATTTTTGTCTGTTATACCAAGGGCGCAAACTGCTCCCGTTTTGCCTACTGCCCTGCCAAGCTCCTCCGATGTATATGAGGTCCTTACGCATTCAACCTTATAGTAGGCGCATTTGTCCGTAATTCTTTTTTCTGTATTGGCTGAGGCATCGCATGAATAGAATACCTTAACTGCCTTTTTATCCTGCAGCGCCTTTACAACCATGGGAGTACCGATTATTACAGCTCCCGCTCTTTTGCATAAACCCAGCATCAAAAGAAATTTCTCAGTCCTCACGTGAAAGCTCCTTTGTAAGATTGTCAATAAGGCTTTCCGAGATTTCAACCTCAAGATTTGACTGAATTCTCTTAGACTTTATTGCCTTTTTAAGACATGCTTCCTTTTTGCAGATGTAGGCACCTCTGCCGGACATCTTGCCCTTTAAGTCTATGCACACCTCTCCCTCGGGAGTGCGTACAACTCTTATAAGGTCCTTCTTCGGGAAGGTCTCCATGCAACCAAGACATTTTCTTTCGGGTATTTTCTTGACCTTTTTGTTTTCCATGAACGGTCCCCTTTCGCAAAGCGATTATTCGCTCTTGATATCTATCTTACAGCCTGTAAGCTTAGCAGCAAGACGGGCATTCTGACCCATTTTACCGATAGCAAGTGAAAGCTGATCGGGGGCAACCACTACGCTGGCTGTTCTTTCGTCTATAATGTCAACTCTCTTTACTGCAGCAGGAGAGAGGGCTGCCTTAACATACTCGCAGGGGTCATCATTGTAGGGGATAATATCAATCTTTTCGCCCTTAAGCTCATTTACGATGGTGGAGATACGTGCGCCTCTGTTACCGATACAAGCACCGACTGCATCTACGCTGTCATCTCTTGAATAAACGGAGATTTTAGTTCTGGAGCCTGCCTCACGGCAGATGTTCTTGATAATAACGGTTCCGTCCATAATTTCGGGAACCTCTGTTTCAAAAAGACGCTTAACAAGGTCGGGGTGAAGTCTTGTAAGGTTTACAAGAGGACCCTTAGCCTCAGAGCTTACCTGAGTAGCGAACACCTTGATTCTGTCGTCTACCTTGATAACCTCACCGGGAATCTGCTCTGTCTTAAGAAGAACAGCCTGTGAGATGCCTGTATCAACTACTACATTACCTGTGGAATCCTCTACCTTTGTTACGATGGCAGAAAGCATTTCACCCTTCTTGTCCTCGTACTCACGCATCATACGGTTTCTTTCAGCCTCACGAACTGCCTGAATAATAACCTGCTTAGCATTCTGTGCGCTAAGACGGCGGAATTCCTTTGTATGAAGCTCATATTCATAATCGGAGCCGATGGAGCGACGGCGTGAACGGGTCTTAACCTTAAGTCCCTTTTCCTTCTGCTCAGCCTCGAATGCCTCGATATCTGCCTTTGTCATTTCTGTCTGAGGGTCTTCAACCTCAGCAACAATTGTAAACTTACGGTATACCTTAACATCTCTCTTATCGGGGTCGATAACTACTGTGATGTTGGCAACGCCGTATTCCTTCTTGCAAGCCGCAGTAAGCGCAGCCTCTACCTTTTCAAGCATATACTGCTTAGGTATGTGTCTTTCCCTCTCCAAAATGTCAAGGGCCTCAAAAAACTCGTTGTTCATTTTTTCTCTCCTTATTTAAAACTCAAAATATAAATTCATCTTTGCAATAGCCTTGCGAGGAATACTGATTTCCTCATCGGTAATAAGCTTAACGCTTTCACCGTCAAAGCCGTTTAATACGCCAACTATAACCTTAGCGCCGTTAATGGGGGCATAAAGCTTGACTGTAATTTTTTCGCCCATACATCTTTCCATATGATAGTCGGTCTTGATATCTCTTTCAAGTCCGGGAGAGGAAACCTCTAAATGATATGCGTCCTCTATAAAATCATATTCGTCAAGAACAGGGTCAATAGCCCTTGACAT
>JAFTHF010000003.1 GCA_017457545.1 Clostridia bacterium | reverse complement strand
CCTGGCGAGCTTATTCAGAAGCTTCCCGTATTGGAGGGCTTGACGCCCGTTATTGAGGATACCGGCGACGATTGCTATATGCTCAGATTTGGAAAGGGCAATTCGGCAACAGAAAAGCTTAATAGCTACAAGGAGCTTCTTGTAAATAACGGATATGAGCTTTATGCTGAGAATGTTATTGAGGGCAACGAGTATTCCACGTACGTAAACGACGAGCTTGTTGTAACCACTATCTATACTAAGTGGAACAAGATGAGCAAGATCCTTGTGGAGTGGAAAGAAGATACCGAGCTTCCCGCAAAGGCTGAGGAGATTGAATATACTCCTATTGAAGGACTTAAAAGCAGCATTACACAGATCGGTCTGTACTATGATTCAAAAGTCGATGAAAATAAGTGCATGACCAACATTAACGGAATGTGCTACGTTATCCGCCTTGCTGACGGAAGCTTTATCGTAGTTGACGGCGGTCATGCTGAGGTACAGGCTGACAACATTTACACTGTTCTTAAAGCGCAGGCTCCCGACGAGGACAATATCACCATAGCGGCTTGGTTCTTCTCTCATAATCACGGAGACCACATTGGATTCTTCCCGTCCTTTGTATCTAAGTATTCGGATAAGGTTACCGTTGAGAGATTCATATTCAATTTCCCAAGCAAAGAGCAGGGAGGACACACTCCTGCACAGGATACATTGAGAGGCCTTATAAAGTCCAATTTCAAGGGTGCCAAGATGATCAAAGCGCATCCCGGACAGGTATTTAATATTCGTAACGCAAAGATCACGATGCTTTATACCACGGATGTTTTCGAGAACTCACTCAGTCCTGATACAAATAACGCAAGTATTGTATGGAGGATGGAGCTTGAGGGCAATTCCTTCATGTGTCTCGGTGACTATTCCGAGTCAGCTTTCCACCTTTTGAATCTCTACACCGCAGAGACTCTCGGAAGCGATATCGTACAGGTAGCGCACCACGGTATTAGCGGAATGTCCAGAACAGTATATGAGACTATAACTCCCGAATACGCGCTTTGGCCCGTTGCGGCACTGTACGTAAGATTTTATAATAATAACGGAAATCCCGTAGACGTATATCTTGACGGAGAAGGCAATAGCAACACATCCTATTTCCTTGACGGTACTATGGACAAGAACAAGGTATTCGTTGCGGCGGATGACATAACCGTTCTGACACTTGTGGATGGAACTGTAAGCACCAATGATTACGACGACATCACGGCGTTTCTTGCTAACTACAAGAAAATTTATTAAATTGTAATTCATAAGTAAAAAAGCATATACCAAAATTTAAAAGAAAGAAGGAAAAAGCTTATGAAAAAGTTATTAGCGATCTCATTGGCAGTCATAATGATGTTTGCTTTGGCTCTTCCCATTCTCGCGGAAGAAACAGCAGCACCCTACAAAGTAGGTGAAACATCTTATGACACACTCCCGGCTGCTATAAGTGCAGCAACTGCGGGTAGTACTGTCACACTGACAAAGGACCATATCGAAACAGGCGTGGCTGGTATTACTATTAACAAAAATCTCACTCTTGACGGTGGAGGATTTGATCTCGAGATCCGTACCAACAAGTACGGTCAAGGTACAAATGACAATACGTTTGCATTCATAATCAACGGCGGTGTAACCGTTAACGTTACCAACTTCAAAGAGATATCCTCGTCCGGTGGTGGATTTAACGTAAATAACGGAACACTCAATATTTCGAACGTAGAGTCTGCTTACACACTTGGCCGTGTTGTTGTTAAAACAACCGCAGGCGCAGGCAATACCTCTGTCGCTAATATTGAAAATTCAACCTTGAAAACCGTATCAGAAACTGGATCTGGTGAAACTGTTCTTTTGGTAGATGGTGCCGGAACTAATAATTTTAATTTAAAAAACGGCGCAAATATTATTAAGAACAATAAGTCTAACGGTAATGTTAATGCTGCGGGAGCAGTTATATACGTAAATGGGGCAGGATCAACTACCATTAACATGGAATCAGGCTCCAAGCTGGTTTCCAACTGTGTTGCAGGCAATGCATCCGGTAGTATTATCGGAAACAACGGTTCAAAAACTAAATTTGATGTAAATATTGCAAGTGGCGCATATCTTGTGCTCGATTCTGCTAATATTACTAACTTTAGCTTTGTTTCCAACGTGTCTACAAAAGTCTTGAATCTTACCGCCCCCGACGGTGCTTTCCTTGTAAAGAACGGCCTTACCCCTACCATCAATCCTTATCAGGGCGGTAGTAACGATAACGGTCGTACGTATCAATTCGTAGCTCTTGAAACGTCCGCTGTAGAGGGATACACAGCGTACAAGATGAATGCAACTTTTAATTTTGAGTACGATGCAGCAGACGGTTCTACACAGGAAACAGGAAGTCTTGTTTATGCAATTACAAATGTGAAGGATGGCGGTACTATCAAGCTCCTCAAGGATCTTACTATTTCTGAATCCGGCATCGCAATATCAAAGAAGGTCACCCTTGACCTTAACAACAAGACTCTTGCAATGACCGCAGGTGCATATTCCTTCACTCCTGTAACAGCAGCATTTACGGTTAAGAATGGAACTCTTAAGATGAACGGCGGTATCATTGTTAACGGTAATGGTATCCTTACGCTTGATAACCTTACCGGCGTACAGACTATGACCGGTACTTGGGCAAGACCTTACATTAAGCTTTCGGGAGCAGGAACTACAAAGCTTTATATGAATAACGCTAATATCACCAGCCTTGGCGCTAACAGTGGTAACGAGGCATTGATACTTGTTGAACATTCTACCGACGGCTTTATTTATATGACCAACAATTCTTGGCTTAAGACTAACCAAGCGTCTTCCAATGCGGCTGGTCAGGGCGCTATATCTGTTCAGACTGCAGCGCAAACCACCGATCTTGAACTTAACGTTGGTGCAGGTTGCTCTATTATCGATGCACACCAGACCAGTACGAAAGACGGAGCTAAAGTAGGACCTATTGTTGACCTGTCAGTAGGTAATATTGTTATTAACCTTGATGAAGGTGCAATAGTTAAGTTTGATTATGCTCCCGGAACCGCAACTCCTTATTTTGTAAATCCCCAGACAACAGGTGGAACTGTTACCGTAAACGATAAGGGTGCTACATGGATACTTTCTAAGGAAGTTGCTGCGAAGGGATTGAATCTTCCTGCAGTAGCAAACGGCGATAAGGCGTTTCTCGGCTATTCGGACGGAACAAAGATGTACACCGCTGCATCTGCAATTACCGCTGACACAGCTCTTACACTTAAGGCAGTATATATGAATGACGGCGATTATGACATGATCGACGGCGCATCTCTCAGAACTATCTATAAGGAAAACGGTCTCCGTTTCACAACCGTAATTACAGATGAGCTTCGTGCAGCTCTCGGAACCTCTGCTTCTTACCACACCCTTATCGCTGCTGTAGCAAAGCTTGGTGAAAACGAGCTTACCGCTGCTCTTGCAACAGGTGGAGACGATGCAGTCGCAATCGATATCGTAAACACTAAGGTTCAGGACAATTTCGTAAACGGTGAGACCACATACGAAAATGCAATGCATGCAGCAGTTCTTATGAACAATGCCGGCGTTGATGCAAAGACACTCTACACGACTGAGCTTGCAGCTCGCGGATACATAGTTATCACTTACGCAAACGGCGGCACCGCAACCATCTATACCGATTTCGATTCCACCAACAACGTAAGATCTATGCTTGATGTGGCTGAGGCACTCAGCGGTAATGATGCTTACGCAGATAACAGAGTTGTAAACGGCATTATTGCTGAATGCAATGTAGAAGCGAAATAAAAAGGAGGTACAAAGTAATGAAAAATTATAATACCCCTTGGGCTGAAATAGTAGAGCTTAAGACAGCAGACGTGATCACACTTTCCGCAGAGGACGATCTCGCGCAGTATGATGACGTGGAGCAGGCTCCCTCCGGTTGGTTCAATAACTGATCGAAAAGAGCAATTTACCAGATAGTAACCTTTATCTGTGTTTGTCAGGCACAGATAAAGGTGCTTATAAAAATTTTCCAAAGGAGAAAAAAGCTTATGAAAAAGTTATTAGCAATCTCACTGGCAGTCGTAATGATGTTTGCTTTGGCTCTTCCTATTCTCGCGGAAGAAACAGCAGCACCCTTTAAAATAGGGGACACACCTTATGACGACCTCGCAGCAGCTCTTACAGCAGCTGAGGCGGGACAAACCATTACCATGACCAAGGATTATACCGAGGCTCACGGTTCAACTCAGAACAAGTTCTTGATCAACAAGAACATCACCATTGACGGTGGCGCACACAAGCTTACTATCACTTGTAACGCAAACATTTTCCCCTTCGTTGTCAAGGAAGGCGCGAAATTCACCCTTAAAAATATCACTTATTTTTCAAACGGCGGCGGTATTGACGTTCAGAACGGTGACCTTACACTTAAGGACGTTGATCTTTCCTCTATAGGCCGTGCGGCATTCAAGCCCAACGGTACTGCAAACATTGTTCTTGACAATTCCCATGCTTACATTCCTGCAAACGGCGGTGCGAGCGAAACCGTTGTTATCTTTGCCGGAACAAAGGGAACTGTTACCTTAAAGAACGGTTCTACAATAACTAAGGCTAACAACTCTAACGGTGCTGTTAATGCAGCTGCGTCGGTTATGTACTTTAACGGAACAGGTACCCATACCTTTACTATGGAAAGCGGTACAAAGGTAATTAATGCGGCTCCCGCCGGAACTGCTAAGCTGAGTATTTTTGGCATTAACGGTGCATGTACTCTCAACATCAACATTGCCGAGGGTGCTTACACTCAGTTCGATACTGCTATAGCTAATCCTGTAGTTGATTTTATCTATGGTAGAGCTGATGCAAATGTTGTACTTAATGTACACGATAATGCATTCCTTGTAAAGAACGGTGTTGCCGCTTCGGTTAACCCCTATCAGTCCGGTTATAATACTTCCGGTATGATATGTACTTACGATGCGCTTACTACCTCTGCTGTAGAGGGATACACCGCATACAAGCTCAACACTAACGGAACTGTTGAAGAAAACTTTGAATACACCGCAGCTGATGGCTCTACAAAGAAGGCAGGAAGTCTTAAGGTTGCAGTTACAGCCGCAAAAGAGGATAGTACTGTCAAGCTCTTAAAGGATCTTTCTATTTCCGAATCCGGTATTGCAATAGCATAGAAGGTCACCCTTGACCTTAACAACCAGACCCTTGCGATGACTGCAGG
>JAFTHF010000310.1 GCA_017457545.1 Clostridia bacterium | reverse complement strand
TTGTATTCAATGATATGAAGGATCACAGCGCACTTAATGCCGCTATCACCGTTGCAAATGATAAGCTTATGAGTCCTATTAAAAACAGCGATGGAACCTATTCCTTCAACCCTAATGAAAATATTACGAAGGAAGAATTTATTGTTCTCTTAATGAACGCTATGGGAGCAAAGGAGGTCCCTGTTCTTGACAAGACAAGATTTGCTGACGACAATGATATAAGCAAGGAATACAAGGGGTATCTTGAAAGTGCATTTGCCTTAGGAATTATTGAGGGGGAAAGAAAGTCCGACGGTGTGTATATAAATCCCAAGGGAACTATTTCTACAGCTGAAGCAGCCGTAATTATTAACAGAATTATCGGTGCTGACAGAAAAACATCTATTACAGTATTTAATGATGTAAGTGAGGTGCCAAAATGGGCGATAGATTCCTTATCTGCTTTAACTGAGCTTGGTATAATTCCAAGAGAAAACGGAAATGTTAATCCCAATTCTCCACTTACAAGGGCGCAAACTGCAAAAATACTTATGTCACTTCTTGAATACAGAGGTAAGCTGAAGTATTAACAGAAAACAAAAAAACGGTTTGATTGTCAAACCGTTTTTTCATTTTATTTTCATCTTCTCTATTTTTTCTTCGCTTGGGGTTACATAAGCAGTCCAGTTAACATTGTACACTACAAATCCGGGCTTTGAGCCGGCAGGCTTTTTTACGTGCTTACCAAGGGTATAGTCAACTGCTATATTATTACCCTCCGCCTTAGAATAAAATGCAGCAACCTCGGCAGCCTCGGTAAAGTCCTTTTCAGAGGGCTCCTCTCCGTTACATTGCATAAGCACGTGAGAGCCAGGCACATTTTTTGCATGGAACCACCAGTCTGTTTTTTCGGAAAGCTTAGTTGTTACATAGTCATTCTGCTTATTGTTTTTACCACAGTAAAGAGTGTATCCACCGCTTGTCACAAACTTAAGAGGCTTAGACACATTTTGCTTTGTAGCTGTATAGTTTTTCATTCGTGATGCGTATCCGCTGTGGTATATCTCATCTCGGATTTCGTTAAGGTCGCTTTCTGTTTCCGCCTTGGATAATGCATCAAAAACCGTACCTATATACTCAAGCTCCTCTTTGGCTAATGCTATTTGCTTTGTAAGCTCAATCTTTGCTTTTTTAGCCTTGTTATACTTCTTGTAATATGCCTGTGCATTCTGTGACGGGCTTAATCTTGTGTCAAGAGGAATAGAAATATTGGGACAATTTTCATCATAATAATTGCACACGGTTACAGATGCAGCACCACGCTTCATCATATAGATATTGGCAGTAATCAAATCACCAAAAAGCTTAAGCTCCTCGCTTTCCTCACACTTTTCAAGCTCTGATGTCTGGAGAGAAATTTTTCTTACTATTCTATTCTCTGCATTTGTAAGTAAACGCAGAATATCACTTGACTTTTGTCTTATTTTTTCGTTCTTGCTTTTTTTGTAGTAGAATGCATCGACAGCCTGAGAAAAGCTATCTGATTTTTCGCATATAAAGTCTGTGCCAAAATATTCAATAGGTGTATATGAGTATTCAATAGGCGCACCGTTCTTATCACTTACAAGATAAGGGGAAAGGGTGTTGCTTTTTGCTTTCACGATCAAATCAAAGAAAGCATCCGATAAGGTGGAAAAGTCCACATTTTCAAGGGTAATATCAATATTCCTACCACACGTATAGGCGATTTGGCGAGCCGTGGACAATGCCATACCCATGAAATTATTGGTAATGAACTTATCGCATTTCATTTCCTTATTCACTTTATCATAAAGAGCCTTAAATTCTTCTCTTGTAATTCCCAAGGGGTTAAGCTTATCCTGCTTTGGTGGCATTTCGTAGGTTAAGCCGGGTAAAATCTGTCTTTGTGTGCTTGTGGAAAAATCTATAAGCTTTAAAGCAGAAATGATTTTTTTATCAGTATCTGTCAAGATAAGATTGCTGTATTTACCCATTATCTCACAGATAAGATATTTCTTTGATTTAAAGCCCATTTCGTCGTATGCCTCAAGCTCCAAAAAGCATACTCTTTCAAACTCCTCCTGATATGCGGAAAGAAGCTTCGCCCCTGCCAAATGCTTTCTTAAAAGCATACAGAACATTGGCGCTTTGGCTGGATTTTCCGACTGGGTAGATGTAAAATTAAGTCTGGGATAATTTGACCCTGCGTTAATAAGTAGCCTGTAGCTTTCCTTCATAGAACGTAGCATCAGAACTATTTCATCATTGACAGGCTGATATACCTTCTCTACCTTGAGTGTGCCAAGAGAGGATATTTCATTTGCTATGGCGCCCATCATTATTGCATCATATGCCATTTTAATCCTCCTTATAGCAAATAAAGTAATAGGTTTCGGCTAGCTTACGATAGCCACATCTTGCTGCAAGAGCAATTGATGCTTTGTTATCACAGCGACATGTGTATGCTACATTATAGCCAAGGTTTAAATAATAATCTGTCATCGCTGCTACGTTTGAAAGTCCGTAGCCCTTACATCTATATTCGGGGGCAGTATACACGTTGATTTCCTTAGCACCCACAAAAGCATCCTCTGCATTGGTTTCACAGACGGATACTATTTTGTTGTCTATCAGGGTTACAAAGTAACATTCTGCCCTTTCTTCCGGTATGGGCTCAAGCTCGTATTCTGTAAGGTTTTCATATTCGCCTAATTCCTTGATTCTAATTGTAGTAGCTTGAATATGCTCCTTTGATGACTTATCTGCCACATAGGTAGCTATATGCCCCTCGTACATATCATCCGGAGCATAGCCCCATTCTTTAGAAATTGGTGTAAGCGTATTATAAATAAAGCTTATGGCATCATTTGAAAAGGGATCGCTTTTAAATCGCTTATAAAATAATCTTGCCTGCTTTTTGGTTTTTCTGAAGCTGGTTACAGTAAGCTTATCCCCTCTTAATGTAGCCTCAAAGGGTACTAATGCTTCGTGACATGAGGAAAAAAGATAATTTTCCATTTTTCGTTTTTCGATTTTTATCATAATACCCTCCTTATGATTTCTTTCCTAACTATTTTACATCATTGAAGGCATTAAGTCAAATATTTTTTATAAATTTTTAAAATATTATAGAAAAGTTCAAATTTTTATGTTATACTGTACCTTAAGGTAGTATGCACTCAGCAAATTCCACGCATAGCTACCAAGAAAGGATCAACAATGATTACATTTAATGAAAGATGCGAACAGTATACATTGCCTACTATTCCCCTTCGTGGAATTGTCGCATTTCCGGGAGTTACGCTCAGCTTGGAGCTTGCTCGTCCTTTTTCAAAAAATGCCATTGAATCAGCACAGAAAACAGGATCTCTTATATACCTTGTAGCACAGATTAATGCTGCAGAGGAAGAAAAAATAGAATCAAATATATTCGATGTTGGCGTGGTTGCCAAGGTTAAGCAGATAGTAAAAGGAAATGACGGAAACACAAAGGCGGTAGTTGAAGGTATTTGCCGTGCGGAGACAAAGGGCTTACGTAAGGCAGGAGGATACTACGAATGCGATGTTCTTACCCGTGAAATAGATATTGAAGGCTATCCTCAGGAAAAGGAAGAGGCGCTTACAAGGGTTATTATTGATAAGATTGACAAGCTTATCAATCTTTTTCCCTACCCCTCCCGTGACTTTATGTCCAAGCTTATTTTTGTTAATAACATCGGTGAGCTTTGTGACCTTGCTGCAGCAAATATTCTTGTTAAGGCGTCTGACAAGCAGTTTTTGCTTGAGCATTTTAACAAGTATGAGCGTGCAGAAAGCCTTATAAAAATTCTTACACGAGAGGCAAAAATCCTTAAGATTGAAAAGGATATTCACAAGAAAACAAAGGCTAAGGTTGAGGAAAACCAGAAGGAATATTATCTTCGTGAGCAGCTTAAGGCTATTCAGAATGAGCTTGGTGCTGACAGCGAAAGCGATGAGCTTTACGAGGCTATAATGAGTAGACACTTCCCTAAGGAGGTTGAAGAAAAGATGCTTAAGGAGCTTGGTAAATATAACAAGGCTCCCTTTGGCTCTCCCGAAAATACTGTACTCCGTACATATCTCGAAACCTGTCTTGAAATTCCCTTTGGCAAATACACAAAAGACAATACATGCGTAGCTAACGCAAGAAAAATCCTTGAAAGAGACCACTACGGACTTACAAAGGTCAAGGAAAGAATTCTTGAATTTATTGCGGTTAAGGAGCTTAATCCAGATATTAAAAATCAGATACTTTGTCTTGTAGGCCCTCCCGGT
Organism: Clostridia bacterium; assembly: GCA_017457545.1. The sequence goes on along the minus strand of JAFTHF010000310.1, from coordinate 1,736 downwards.
GTTGGTAAGACCTCTCTTTGTTCTTCTATTGCACAGGCACTTAAGCGCAAGTATGTACGAATTTCACTTGGCGGTATCCGTGATGAGGCAGAAATTCGTGGCCATAGAAAAACCTACGTTGGCGCTATGCCCGGTAGAATTATAAATGCTCTTTGCGAAGCAAAAAGCTTAAATCCCCTTATGGTTCTTGATGAAATCGATAAGATGACATCTGATATGAGAGGTGACCCTGCATCTGCTATGCTTGAGGTGCTTGACGGTGAGCAGAATAAATCATTCCGTGACCATTTTGTTGAAATGGATGTAGACCTTTCTCGTTGCATGTTTATTGCTACTGCAAACAGTCTTGAAAGCATTCCTAAGCCTCTTATGGACAGAATGGAGATTATAGAGCTTTCCTCTTACACAAAGAACGAAAAATTCCATATTGCAAGAAACCATCTTATTCCAAAGCAGCTTAAGCGCCACGGACTTTCATCAAGATCTCTTAAAATCTCTGACGATGCGATATTTGCTCTTGCAGAGGGCTACACTGCTGAGGCAGGTGTACGTAATCTTGAAAGAGAGATTGCTTCTCTTTGCAGAAAGGCTGCAAAGGAAATTATTGAAAACGGTGTCAAGAGCGTAAGCATTACTGCTGACAATATTGAAAAATATCTTGGCGCACGTAAGTTCGATGAAGAAAAAATCAATGAAGAAAACGAAATCGGTGTTGTAAACGGTATGGCATATACCTCTATTGGCGGTGACCTTCTTAAGATTGAAGCATCAGTTATGAAGGGTACTGGTAAGGTTCAGCTTACAGGTAAGCTTGGTGAGGTTATGAAGGAATCTGCCGAGATTGCCATCAGCTTTATCCGTGAAAATGCTCAGAAGCTGGGTATTGACCCCGACTTCTATTCAAAGTATGATATTCACATTCACGCACCTGAGGGTGCAGTGCCCAAGGACGGTCCAAGCGCAGGTGTTACTATGACTACTGCCCTTGTAAGCGTGCTTACCTCCCGTCCTGTAAGAAGAGATATCTCCATGACCGGTGAAATCACATTAAGAGGTAAGGTATTACCTATCGGCGGTCTTAAGGAAAAAACTATTGCCGCATACACAGCAGGTGTTAAAAATATTCTTATCCCATATGCAAACCTTAAAAATCTTGAAGAGGTTGACAGTGTGGTTAAGGAAAATGTTACATTTATTCCCTGTAAGACTATATTCGATGTGCTTGATGTGGCATTTTGTCAGGATGAGGTAATCGCCTTCATTGGTCAATACGCAACAGCAAAGGTGAAAAAATGAAAATAAATACAAATAATGTTTCTCTAAAGATAAGCGCAGGAAATGCGTCCCAGTTTTTGAGAAATCCCTTACCTCAGATAGCCTTTTCCGGTAGGTCTAACGTTGGAAAAAGCTCTCTTATAAACACTCTTTTGGGAAGAAAATCCTTGGCAAGAGTAAGTAGCGCACCAGGTAAAACAATTACAGTTAACTTCTACGATGTGGATTCCAAGCTGTTTCTTGTTGACCTTCCCGGATACGGCTATGCAAAGCGTACAGCGCAGGAGCAGCTTAAGTGGTCCAGCCTTGTTGACGGATATTTTACAAAAAACCCAAATATTGACCTTGTAAAGCTTGTAGTTCAGCTTGTAGACTCACGTATCGGCTACACAAAGGACGACCTTGATATGATAGCCTATATGAACGATGCTGAGGTTCCATATATCATCGTGGCTACAAAG
>JAFTHF010000040.1 GCA_017457545.1 Clostridia bacterium | reverse complement strand
TCAATATCAAGCAAAATTTTTCCAAGACCAAGGAGCAAGTGAAGCTTATCCCTCTTCTTGCCAAGATCATAGGTAAATTCTCGCTTTAAGCATCTTATACGGAACTTAATCCATTCCTCAATAATACCCTTAATACCAAGCTGACGGGGAACGCTGTCAACTATAACATTAAAGTTGCAGGAGAAGGAATCCTCAAGGGGTGTAAACTTAAACAGCTTCTGCATAAGCTGCTCCGGATCTGTGCCTCTACGCAAATCAAGAGTAAGCTTAAAGCCCTTTAAGTCGATTTCATCACGGAAATCGGTAATCTCCTTAAGCTTGCCCTCCTTATACATATCGGAAATATCCTTCATAATTGCCTCAATAGAGGTGGAATAAGGAATCTCAAGAATTTCTATACAGTTTTCCTTGGGGTCGTATTCATACTTAGCACGAAGCTTGATTGAGCCCTTACCTGTTTCGTATACCTTTTTAATCTGCTCTCTGTCGTAAACAACAAAGCCCCCACCCGGAAAATCGGGCGCCTTTACAATGTCAAGAAGCTTCTCTGTATCTGTTCTCGGGCTTTTTAAAATTGCGATAGTAGCATCGCATATTTCAGAAAGGTTAAATGAACAAATGGAGGACGCAAGGCCTACTGCAATACCAAGATTGGCTGAAACAAGAATGTTGGGGAACGATGTGGGAAGAAGCCTTGGCTCCTTTGTGGTGCTGTCATAGTTGTCCACCATATCAACAGCATCCTTATCAATTCCACCGAAGATCTCCTGACAGAAGGGATCCAGCTTTGCCTCTGTATAACGGGATGCGGCGAATGCCATATCACGGCTATACTGCTTACCAAAGCTTCCCTTTGAGTCAACAAAGGGGTGAAGCAAGGATTCGTTGCCTCTTGTAAGACGTACCATTGTTTCATAAATGGACATATCTCCGTGAGGATTAAGCTTCATGGTTTCACCAACTATGTTGGCACTCTTGGTTCTGTGACCTGTCATAAGCCCCATCTTGTACATAGTGTAAAGAAGCTTTCTGTGTGAAGGCTTGAAGCCGTCAATTTCTGGAATAGCACGGGAAACCATAACGCTGACAACATAGGGCATATAGTTGGTCTCGATAGTTTCGGTAATAGGCTGATACATAGGTTCAGCTTCGATATATTCCTCTTTTATTTGCTTTTTCGATGCCTTTGCCTTAGCCATTTTTACCTCCTAATATCCTATGTGCACCAGCGCGAATCATTCTGTTATAGATTGCCAGCGCTGCCCCGTCCTTGCTTGGCAGGTGTGCGTATATTGTATCGACTCCTATCTCATCTGCATGGCGCAGAAGGTTGAAAAGTCTCTTTGTCTGCTCTTTTATATTATCTTTTTCGCCTACGGGTAGCAAAATTTCGCTACCGTATGCGCTTTTTTCTTCATCATAGCACATTATTGCGCATTTTTCGCTTAAGTGCTTTTCCTTTGTGAATTCAATGAAATCTATATATTTATCATCTATAAGATAAAGGTTTGCCCTCGGTGCATAGTGCTTATATTTCATGCCGGGGGAAAGCGCCTTCTCACCGGGCTTAAGCTCCTCAGTAACTGCTGAGGAAACTGATACGTTTTCGCACACGTCCCTTAGCATTTCACAGGTAACCTGTCCCGGACGAAGGAGCATAATTGAATTTTCGGTAATGGAAATTACCGTAGATTCAACACCTACCTCACACTCGCCACCGTCAAGGATAAGAGGGATTTCCCCATTCATATCGTTGTAAACGTGCTGAGCCGTGGTTGGAGACGGCATACCTGATTTATTTGCTGAGGGTGCTGCAATAGGTACACCCGAAAGCTCTATAAGCTTACGTGCCACCTTATTTTCGGGACAACGGATTGCCACGGAATCAAGCCCTGCCGTAACCTCATTTGGAATTATATCCTTTTTGGGAAGAATAATTGTGAGAGGACCGGGCATAAAGCGAAGCGCCAGCTTATAGTATAGCTCATTTGTATAGGCAATATTTTCTGCCTCTGTGGGATTAGCGATATGAACGATAAGAGGATTATCTGCGGGGCGACCCTTAGCCTTGAAAATTTCAAGACACGCCTTGCTATCATAAGCGTTGGCGCCAAGGCCGTAAACTGTCTCTGTAGGTATGCCTACAAGAGCACCGCTACGAATAAGCTGTGCCGCCTTAGTCAGAATATTATTCGATTGTTCATTTACCTCGAATACCTCTGTAATCATCATTCTCCGCCCTTCAATTTCTCTGCTGCATCGGCTGTAGCTAATTTATCAAGCATAGCGCCGATATCTCCGTTTAAAAATGCTTCCAGGGAATAAACTGTAAAGCCTATTCTATGGTCTGTAATTCTACCCTGTGGGTAATTATAGGTTCTTATTCTTTCACTTCTGTCACCTGTACCAACCTGGCTCTTACGCTCTGATGCAATCTTGGAGTTCATCTCCTGCTGCTTCATATCGTAAAGCTTGGTGCGAAGAAGCTTAAACGCCTTATCCTTATTCTTGAACTGGCTTCTTTCGTCCTGACATTCAACCACAATACCTGTGGGCTTGTGGATAAGACGGATTGCAGACTCAGTCTTATTAACGTGCTGACCGCCTGCACCACTACTCTTACAGGTTTCAATTATAACATCTGTGGGGGCAATCTCTATTTCAACCTCCTCAGCCTCGGGAAGAACTGCGACTGTGGCTGTTGATGTATGGATTCTGCCCTGTGTTTCGGTTTCGGGAACGCGCTGAACACGGTGAACACCGCTTTCAAACTTAAAGCGTGAATATGCGCCCTCTCCGGAAATCATAAAGGTAACCTCCTTAAATCCACCAAGCTCTGTTTCATTACAGCTTATAAGCTCCGTCTTAAAGCCTGCGGTCTGAGAGTACATATTATACATACGGTAAAGCACATAGGCAAAAAGAGCTGCCTCCTCACCGCCTGCGCCACCGCGTATTTCCACAATTACGTTTTTATCGTCGTTAGGATCCTTGGGGATAAGGAGAAGCTTAAGCTCCTCCTCAACCACTGCAAGCTTATCCTTACAATCCTTGTATTCCTCAAGAGCAAGGTCGTAGAATTCTCCGCCCTCCTCCATCAGTATACGGGCACCCTCCATATCCTCTGTAAGCTTCTTCTGCTCACGGTACTTTTCGATAATGGGGGTGAGATTTTTATATTCCTTCATTATCTTGGTAAACTCGTCCTGATTTTGTGCTACATCGGGGGACGCAAGCTTTTCTTCAAGATAAAGAAATCTTTCCTCTGCTGCCTTTAATTTATCAAACATACTTATTTCTTCTTAACCAAATGAATTGCAAATCCGCAAATCTCGTCCTTTAAGTAAATTACCTTAAGCTTACCCTTTTCATCATAAGCAGCGGTTTCCTCAATAAATTCAATGCCCTGTGATGCAAGATATGCTCTTGTTCTGTCGGGGTAATTTGTAGCTATGGCAATATGACCGTTCTTACCATAATAGGGACTGTGCATAAATTCAAAGTCTGCGCCTGAGAAGGTGGATTTGTTACCCGGCTTGAACTCAAGACCGAAGAGTGTGG
>JAFTHF010000039.1 GCA_017457545.1 Clostridia bacterium | reverse complement strand
CAGCGCAGTAGTAGCGCCTATTATTGCAGATAAGGAGGGTAAGCCGCTTTTCTTTGATTCTGCAAATATGGACTTTACCTTAAACAGCGCACAAAAAATCGGTGACACACTTTGTCTTAAATATAAAAAAGCAAAAGGAGAATAGTATGAGAAAGAATTTTGGCTCAAGGCCCATGGCATACCCGATGCCCGTATATATTATTGGCACTTATGATGAAAACGGAACACCTGACGCTATGAATGCTGCCTGGGGTGGCATCAGCGAGGAAAACGAAATATCCATCTGCTTAAGCGCAGACCATAAAACTACCCTTAATCTTTTAAAAACAGGCGCATTTACAGTAAGCATGGCAACAGCTGACTACGTTAAGGAATGCGACTATGTGGGTATCGTATCTGCAAACGATGTACCAAACAAGCTGGAGATTGCTGGCTTCCACACAGTAAAAAGCGAATTTGTAAACGCACCCATCATTTGTGAGCTTCCTATGGCAATTGAATGTAAGCTTAAAAGCTATGATGAGGATAGCTGCCGTCTTGTATGTGAGCTTGTTAATGTCAGCATTGACGAGTCTTATCTTAACGAAAAGGGCAAGATAGATGTGGTAAAGCTTAAGCCTATTACCTATGACCCATCAAACCACAAATATATTGCCCTCGGTGAGGCTGTAGGCAACGCCTTTTCCGACGGCAGAGAAATTAAAAACAAGAAATAATCCACACGTATCGGGGAAAAATAGATGGAAAAAACAAAAAAGAGCAGAAAAAAGCTGATTGTCATCTCTATTATAGCTGATGTAATTCTTATTATTCTTGTAGCCTGTGGAATTTATCTTGGCACAGCATATGAGCCGGATATACAGGCTGCCTCAAATATGAACGTAGGTGACAGCTTTACGGTAACAGCCTTAGATGACGGCACAGTCATATATAAGCCAACAAGCACTCAAAGCAATAATACTAAGGTGGGCATAATCTTTTATCAGGGTGGCAAGGTAGAATGCTCATCATACTCCCCCTTGCTTAAGGCCTGCGCTGATAAGGGTATATTTTGCGTTCTTGTTGATATGCCCTTTAATCTTGCAGTATTTGATATAAATGCCGCAGACGGAATAATAGAAAAATATCCCGAGATTGAAAGCTGGTATATGATGGGACATTCTCTCGGTGGCTCTATGGCTGCTGCATATCTTGAGGATAATCATAAGGATTTTGACGGGCTTATTCTCCTTGGCTCATATTCAACTGCCGATATTTCAGCCACATCCCTTAAGGTTTTGTCTGTTTACGGTAGTGAGGATAAGGTTATGAATAGGGAAAAGTATGCAGAATGTGTGTCAAACTTGCCGAAAAATACAGAGGAATACATAATTGACGGTGGCTGCCACGCATACTTTGGCGTGTACGGTGCGCAAAAGGGCGACGGCACACCGACTATAACAAATGAAGAGCAGATTTTAATTACTGCCGAAAAAATTAAGGAGTTTGTATATTGATATGTTAAAAATCGGAGATAAAGCGCCTGAATTTACTTTACAGGACAAAAACGGAAACGATGTAAGCTTAAGCAGCTTTCTTGGCAAAAAGGTGGTTTTATATTTCTACCCCAAGGATTCAACACCGGGCTGCACACGTCAGGCTTGCGCCTTTGCCTCAGCCTATGAGCAGTTTAAGAGTAATGATATTGTTGTAATCGGTGTAAGCAAGGATAGCGTAGCATCACACGTGAAATTTGCAGACAAATATTCCTTGCCCTTTATTCTTCTTTCCGACCCGGAAAGAAAAGCTATTGAGGCTTACGGAGTTTGGCAGGAGAAAAAGATGTGTGGCAAGGTTGGAATGGGAGTTGTTCGCACCACCTTTATAATTGACGAAAAGGGCAATGTTGAAAAAATAATGGATAAGGTAAAGCCCGACACCAACGCACAGGAGATACTTGAATATTTAGCAAAATAAAAAGGAAAGACAATAGCTGGTTCTCCTAATGAAGCTTGCTCGCAAATGTGAATTTGCTTCACAGAAAACAAAGAATTAACCCCGACGGATTTTTAAGGTCTGTCGGGGTTTGTGCATGAAAAAATGCAATTTGTTTTATATCATTGTTGGGTTATTCATCGCAATACAAATTTGTCCATTTGTTTTTGTTCTTAAACTCTAAAATGTCCTCTGCATTGTATATAAAACTATTGTCAGACTCATTAGCTTTAGAATACATAACCAAAACACTGTTTTCTTTATCATAATTACCGTCCTTATCGGTAATTACCCAAAGAAAAATATCATAATATGTAAATTCATCGTTTTTATTCCAATTCGGATTATCGTAGTGCCTGTGAACGCCGTAAATTTGATGCAATATTTTGCCTTCTGCATCAACTTGCAAAACATCGTCATATCTGTAAGGGCGTTCTTCGGGATTGGGCAAATTCAACGTCTCACTATACTCATTTAATATTTTGTTGCATTCAACCGAACTAAGAGAATATATGTTTTCCCCAAGAGCCTTATGATCTGTAATTGGATAAGAAACGCACTTGGTTTTATCTAAAGGCTTATTCCAATCGTTTTCTTTCTTCAATTTTTCCTTGATTTCCAAGTAAAATGCTTCAGTTTTATTCTTTAAATGATTGTCTTTAACACCTTCGTACATATGATCGGAATCTATAATCGTTAATGCGTAATTGATATCCGGGTAAAAATACACGTTGGTTTCATCACAAGCTTGGGAAATAACCAAACTGAAAATTTGATTACCGTAGTCCTCACAATAAGCGAATAATGTTCTACCATAATCATCTTGTTCCCAGATATAGATATTAGAGTCATATGCCCCTTCTCCGTGATGCATAAATCCTTCTGTATCAGGGATGCTGTATACTGCAACGGTATACAATTCTTTGTATTCTCCTCGATATGGATAGGGGTTTTCCCTGTTGAAAATGCAACCGGAGAGTCCAAAGGAACAAGTAAACAAAAAGATACAACAGAAAAATAAAGATAATGCTTTTTTCATATATTGTTTCCTCTATTAGTTTCTTCCGTAAACCAAGCCTTCTCCAGCGGAGAAGGGGGACCGCTTTGCGGTGGATGAGGAGATCATGAAACAAAAAATTTAATTTAAGTGCTTTTTAATATCCTCACAAACACCGATAAAATTTTCGTTTATGCTTTTGTTTGAATATCGAAGCACTGTGATTCCGAGGGCGCGAAGCTCTGCATCTCTTATTTCATCTGCCTCTTTGTTTTCCGGAAGACCGTGTTGAGAGCCGTCAAGCTCTATAACTATTCTTTTACTTGCAATGAAAAAATCAACAATAAAATTGCCTATGTTTTTCTGCCTGTTTACAGTGACGGGCAAGTCTTTCAAAAAATCATACCAAAGGTGTTTTTCTTCTCTTGTCATATTTTTTCGAAGAGCTTGTGCATTTGATATCAGTTCCTTATTGTATTTCTAAATCAGTCTAGTCTCTCCTCATCCGTCGCTCACCGGCTCGCGCCACCTTCCCCGCTGGGGACGGCTTGTAGCAAGTCAAATATTGGGCTTTGGCTCGGCAAAATTCATTCGGCACAAAGACCAATTTAAGGTGGACTTCTTTATTTCTTCTGCAATATCCCAAAGATTATCTACGAATTTTATCTCAATATTTCTTTTTAGTAGCTCTGAAATCAAATCGCTGAATTGAAATTTTGCGATAGGAATTTGTGAAACTGTTGAGATATAATATCCTGCAATTTCATCCTGTAGAATAACATTCTTTGGATTAAATTCATAAACGTATAAGACAGTGCTCTTCATTTTTTTATACCACTTATTCTCGAGCACTATTACATGGGTTTTATCGGGTGAAGAAAAATATTTTCTTACATCATCAGAGGAGCTATCCTTTCCAATATGATATGTAACTCTCGGACAATTTCTCGGAGTTAGAAAATTCGGCAGTCTTGCTTCATCAATAGCCCAGACTAATTTTATATTTTTATCCAAATCATTTCTGGTGGGGCTTCTTGGATTAAACACTTCTATATTATTTTCTT
>JAFTHF010000309.1 GCA_017457545.1 Clostridia bacterium | reverse complement strand
TACCTTTGACTACATGAAAAATTTTGTAAAGTTTATCTGATTTTATAAAATGTAAAAAAAGTGTGAACACATAATAAAATTGTACACAAGTTCTTCTAAGTATGGTAAAATATAATTACAATAAATTTTGGAGGTAACGCATTATGACATGGTTTAACAAGCAGAGCCGTTTGGTTCAGATCCTTTTGCTCCTTATCCCTGTAGTTAACTGGATTACAGAGTTGGTAGTAAGATGGACAACATGGGCAAAGAAGGGTGGTCTTTTGAGACTCGTTATTTGTATCCTCGTTACAATTCCTTCCGGTGTTATTATCGGTTGGCTTGACCTTCTTTGGGTACTTCTTTTCAAGAAGCTTTTCTTACAGTAATTTAAGCTACATAAAAATACCGACGGTTTTCCGTCGGTTTTTTATTTGTGGAAGGCTCACTAGGTCTAGCGAAAGGTATGAAGAATTGGTGAATGCGCCCGCGTCGGCGTACTTGTGTACGGCAGAGCAGCAGTCGCCAATAGAAAATAATCACAACAAATAAAGAAGAGATTTGCACGGGTGCAAATCTCTACATTACATATTGTGAAAGTTTTTTGCTGATAATCGCAAGGATGGAATGTGATTATTTTCGGTGTTATACCTTGCAGCAGACCTAATTTATCTATTAAGAATAAGCTTAGTAAGCTCAACAGGGTCAACAATCTTGCCGTCCTTATAAACTCTCATGTTACCGGAAGCAATCTCGTCAATGAGGATAACCTCATCGTTGTTGTAGCCGAACTCAAACTTGATATCCCAAAGGTCAAGACCGATAGACTTAAGGTCATCTGCAACGATCTTAGTGATCTTAAGTGTCTGCTCCTTCATGGATTCAAACATAGCAGGAGACATAACGCCAAGAGCTGCAAGACCCTCACCTGTTACAAGGGGGTCACCCTTTGCATCGTTCTTGAATGTGCATTCAACATAGCCACCCTCAAGAACAGTACCGTCAGCAATGTACTCACCGTATCTACGGATAAAGCTGCCTGTTGCTACAAGACGGCAAATAACCTCAAGACCGTGACCGAATACCTTACCGGGAAGTACTTCCATAGTAGCGTCCTCAATGTTAGCGCTAACGTAGTGAGTCTTGATGCCAGCCTTCTTAAGAAGCTCAAAGTAGTGAATAGATGTCTTAAGATTTTCTCTGCCGATACCCTCGATAGTAAGACCTACTGTGTTTTCACCGGGATCGAACACTCCGTCCTTACCTGTGCAGTCGTCCTTGAACTTAAGCATTACATTGCCATTGTCAAGTGAATAAACGTCTTTTGTTTTTCCTTCGTAAATCTTTTTCATTTGGAAAGTACTCCTTGTTTTTAAAAATTACATAAATATTTTATCACTAAAAAATTCATTTGTACAGATTTTTTTACTAATTTTTTCAAAAAAATTGTAAGTTTTCAAAATATGGCAAATGTATGGGGGGCAGAGGGTGTGTTTTTGATGAAATTAGACAAATTACAAGTGAAGACGCATTAAAGCAGGGATGTAAAAATGTTGCTGTTAGGAAGAGCGACGAGGATTATTTGTAATCAAAAAGCTCCTTTTGAATTGCTTTTGATGTTTCGGAGAATGAAACGGTGTGGATGTAATCTCGAACTTTTATGTAAATAATATCGTCAGGGACTATATCAACCTTTGAAATCCATTGCCACTCATCAAGCTTTTCAAAGCTATCTGACTTTAACTTGTAAATGTATCCTACGCCATCCGGATCAAGGGTGCCGTATTCAATAAATACCCTTCCGCTATCAACGGTAAAATCTCTTTTTCCTGATGGATTGTCAGGGTACCAACGTATTGGTAAAGCAAACGGAATAACTTCATCCATTGTTTCTGCTGCGTATATGGCATATTGAGATTCCTTTTCATTTTGTCCGCAAGCTTTCTGCGGCTTGACCGTGTCGAATAAATATTGACTGCCGTGATAAACGTATTTAGGCTTTGACATTTAGGAGTTCTCCTTTGCGGTGTTGATAGAAGCAATCAATATTCTACGAATAGTTCCGCACTGGTTATATAATTCTTTGATTGTTTCAGCGTCAATTAAATCTGATTTAACGAATAATTCAAGCCAATACTCGGTTTCGTAGCATTCCTTCAAAGATATTTGAAGCTTGGCAATAAAATCTGCTTTTCCATGAGCATAATTTGCCTCACGGATATTAGCACCAATAGATGTTGATGAACGTTCTAATTGATTGACAAGAGAGTGATGTCCTTTTATACCATCGCAAAGTCTTATAACCTTAACTGCAAAGTCTGTTGATAAATCACGAAGTTTAGATTCAGCCATAAATACACCGCCTTTCTAATAATAGTGTATCACAAAATCAATATAGTTTCAAGCGAAATATTCGGTGATACCGAATGTGAAATAACGAATTAAATTCATTGTGAAATATTGTGTCTGTGCCACAATGTGAAATGAAATAAATCCCTCACGCCCGCAGGCATTTCACATGCGTAGCATATTTCACATACAGAGTGTATTTCACAAATCCGCAAAGGATTTATTTCGTTGAAAAAAGCCAAGTCGGTGACTTGGCTTTTTTCTGGCCTGCCCGAAAGGATTTGAACCTTCGACCTTCAGAGTCGGAGTCTGACGCGCTATCCAGCTGTGCCACGGGCAGATGGCAACACGTTGTGTTGCAACGAAATTTGACTGCGTCAAGTGAAATCGCTTTGCGATGAAATATTTGCTACGCAAATGTGAAATGTTTGCCAAGGCAAACGTGCAAAATTTCATTTCACATCGACAACAAGTCGATATTTCACGATGGTACATCATTTCACGCTTTGAAAAAGCATTTCACTTACCACATTTTACCCAAAAATCGGCTTGGGATTTTCGGCTGATTTGAATTATACCACAAAAATGTTATTTTGTAAATAAATATATAAAAAATGTTTGAAATTATAGCTTTAATGTGCTACAATAGTTTCAATAATGATTTTTTCGACAAAAGGAGAGGTATTATGTTATCAGATATCGAAATTGCCCAGAGCGCTAAGCTTTTGCCCATTAAGGAAATTGCAGAAAAGATTGGTCTTCTTGAAGAAGAGTATGAGCCTTACGGCAGATATAAGGCTAAAATCACAGACGATTTTATTAAGAGAATGGAGAATAAGCCAAACGGTAAGCTTATTCTTGTAACAGCTATTAACCCTACACCTGCAGGCGAGGGTAAGACTACTACAACAGTAGGTCTTGCTATGGCTATGAACAAGATTGGCAAAAACACAGTTATTGCCCTTCGTGAGCCTTCGCTTGGTCCTGTATTCGGTATGAAGGGTGGCGCAGCAGGTGGTGGATATGCACAGGTGCTTCCTATGGAGGATATTAACCTTCACTTTACAGGTGACTTCAATGCTATCACTATCGCACACAATCTTTTAAGCGCTATTATTGACAACCATATGCAGCAGGGCAACGTCCTTGGCATTGACCCAAGACGTGTGCTTTTCCCCAGAGTCCTTGATATGAATGACAGAGCGCTTCGTAATATTGTAATCGGTCTTGGCTCCAAGGTTGACGGTGTTCCCCGTGAGGACCACTTTATGATTACTGTTGCAAGTGAGATTATGGCTATTCTTTGTCTTTCCGAATCTATTGCAGACCTTAAGACACGTCTTGGCAATATTCTTGTAGCCTATAAGTATGACGGAAGCACAGTATACTGCCGTGACCTTGGTGTAAACGGCGCTATGGCAGCCGTTCTTAAGGACGCACTTAAGCCCAACCTTGTACAGACACTTGAAAATACACCTGCCCTTATTCACGGTGGCCCCTTTGCAAATATTGCCCACGGCTGTAACTCTGTTAAGGCTACTAAGCTTGCTCTTAAGCTTGGTGATTATGCAATTACAGAGGCAGGCTTCGGCGCTGACCTTGGTGCAGAGAAGTTCTTTGATATTAAGTGCCGTTACGCAGGACTTAAGCCCGATGCAGTAGTTCTTGTTGCTACTGTTCGCGCTCTTAAGTATAACGGTGGCGTTGCTAAGGCTGACCTTGTAAACGAAAATCTTGATGCCCTTAAGGCAGGCGCTGTAAACCTTGAGGCTCATATTGATAACCTTCATAAGTACGGTGTGCCCGTAGTAGTGGCAATCAATCGCTTTGGCACAGATACAGAGGCTGAGCTTAAGGCTGTTGAGGATATCTGTAAGGCTAAGGGTGCTGAGTTTGCCCTCTCCGAGGTATTCGCTAAGGGTGGCGAGGGTGGAATTGACCTTGCCGAAAAGGTTGTTAAGGCTTGTGAAAAGGGTAGCAACTTCCACGTGCTTTACGGAGATGACCTTTCCATTAAGGAAAAAATTACTGTAATCGCTAAGGAAATCTACGGCGCTGCCGACGTTAAGTTTGACGCACAGGCATCTAAGGCTATCGCAGAGTTTGAGG
>JAFTHF010000038.1 GCA_017457545.1 Clostridia bacterium | reverse complement strand
TGAGGTTGGTGTGAATGTACCTAATGCCACACTTATGATTGTAGAAAATGCGGAGCGCTTTGGCTTGTCTCAGCTTCACCAGCTTCGTGGACGTGTCGGCAGAGGGGACGCAAAGTCCTACTGTATTCTTGTTTCCTCCTCGGGTGGAGAAGCGTCAAGAGAGCGACTTGATATTATGCGTACAACCTATGACGGCTATACAATTGCAGAGCGTGACCTTAAGATGAGAGGCCCCGGTGATTTCTTCTCTGCTGACCCGTCAATCAGACAGTCGGGTGAAACCAACTTTAACATTTCTAAGTCATGTACAGATTCAGAGCTTTTGCATACAGCATTTGAGTGTGCAAAAGAGGTGCTTAGAAATGACAGAGATTTATTAAAGGATGAAAACGCAGCATTGAGAGCCCGTCTTGAGCTCATTACAGAGCATAACGCAAAAACGATAAATTAAAGAGCATTTATAACGTAAAATACTTTAAATACAGACACAGGGTCCGTAAAAATAAAGCTCCGCTTAAAGGCAATGCCTTAAGCGGAGCTTTTTGTTATTCTGATTTTACAAGCTTATATTCAACGTACAAATAATAATCGATTCGTTCTCTCTGAATTTTAACCGTGGAAAAGCTTTTTTGTCTGGTATACAGGCTCACATGTTACATTTATGCCAAGCTTTCTGAAGGTAGCAGCATCAACAGGTGACAAAATAACAGATGAATGAAGCTCCGAGCCACAAAGATTCTTTAAGGAATCCATAGCCTTTTTAGCCACGTCACTGCCTGCAGCTGTAATAGCAAGAGCAACAAGAACCTCATCTGTATGAAGTCTTGGGTTGTGGTTGCCAAGGTTCTCAACCTTAAGCTTCTGTACAGGCTCCAAAATCTCGTGGGAGATAATATTTAAATCATCATCTATGCCTGCAAGTACCTTTACAGCATTGATAAGCACAGCACTTGATGCACCTAAGAGTGCAGATGTTTTACCTGTTACAATGCGCCCATCGGGAAGCTCCAGAGCTGTTGCAGGGCCACCTGTTTCCGCAGCCTTATCAAGAGCTGCCTGAATACATTTTCTCTCCTTAACATCAATTCCTGTCTGTTTAAGAAGAATCTTTATCTTGTTAATTTCGGTAACAGAGGGGGTTCCCTTTCTTTCGTTGCAAAGAGCATTATAATATCTTCTTATAATCTCATCCTTTGCAGCCGCACGTACGGTTTCATCATCAAAAATGCAGTCGCCTGCCATATTAACACCCATATCTGTAGGTGACTTATAGGGGCATTCACCCATAATCTCCTCAAACATAGCGCGAAGAACAGGGAAAATTTCCACGTCTCTGTTATAGTTAACAGCTGTTTTTCCGTACGCCTCAAGGTGGAATGGGTCAATCATATTTATATCGTTTAGATCTGCTGTTGCAGCCTCATATGCTACGTTGACAGGGTGATTAAGAGGCAGGTTCCATATAGGGAAGGTTTCAAACTTAGCATATCCTGCATCAACGCCTCTCTTATGGTCGTGATAAATCTGGGATAAGCATGTGCCCATTTTTCCACTACCGGGACCGGGAGCTGTTACAACAACCAAGGAGCGTGAGGTTTCGATATATTCATTTTTACCGTAGCCCTCATCACTTACAATGCTGTCAATATCGTAAGGATAGTTCTTGATTGCATAATGCTTATACACCTTGATGCCAAGGCCCTCAAGCTTATTTATAAAGTTTTCTACAGGCGCAGATGATTCATATCTTGTCATTACAACGCTGCCAACAAAAAGTCCGAAGCCACGGAATGCGTCAATAAGTCTTAACACATCAAGGTCATATGTAATACCAAGGTCGCCTCTTACCTTGTTTTTTTCAATATCGGTAGCATTTATAACTATAATAATTTCAGCCTGATCCTTAAGCTCTGCAAGCATTCTTATTTTACTGTCGGGTGCAAAGCCGGGAAGCACTCTTGATGCGTGGAAATCGTCAAAGAGCTTTCCACCGAACTCAAGATAGAGCTTACCACCGAATTTTGCTATTCTCTCCTTAATCTGCTCAGACTGCTTCTTAAGGTATTTATCATTGTCAAAACCAAATTTATACATTTTTTGCCTCTCTATTTTATAATGCAATGTACTGGAAGACCGTCCTTATATTCAACATATCTTTCACCCTTAATAAGAGGAAGAAGATATTCACGTGCCTTACTTGTAACACCATTTCCCTTTTCATTTATAAATTCGTCGGGAACGAATTTAACATTATTTGCAACCCTACTTACATCAACGGCTGCAATCTTAGTCTTATATTCTCCGTCCTCACGCTCAAATATAAGCATAATACCGGATTTACCGGAAAGTGCCTGATATACGGCCTCCTTGCCTATCATAACGCTTTCATCTATATCGCATGCAGACTGAATATGTCCTGCGCAGCGCTGAAGCACGTTAAGCTCAATAGCTCGTGTCTTACAGCCAAGCTCACCTGCTACAATATGAGTAAGCTGCTTTGCTGTGCCGCTTAAGAACTTATGACCAAATGCATCCTTTTTATTATCGGTTGTGCCCTCGCAAACATATCTTCCGCTTGCATATCTTATACCCTCGCTTACCGCAACTACAACATCGGGAT
>JAFTHF010000308.1 GCA_017457545.1 Clostridia bacterium | reverse complement strand
ACTTATTATGGGTGGCGGTGGCACAGCTAAAACAGGACACCAGGTGCTTCTTGATTTAGGTGCAAGAGAGGTGCTTCACGCAGGCAGAGATTTTGAAAATCCCGATGTTCTCTATGAGGACGTATCAAGACTGCACAGCGATGCCGACTTTATTCTAAATACAACACCTGTCGGTATGTTTCCGAGGAATGAGGGTAAGATTATTGATATTTCCGATTTTCCCAACCTTATGGGGGTTATTGACGTTGTATATAATCCTCTTCGCACAAATCTTGTTCTTGATGCTATGGAAAGAGGACTTAAAACTGAGGCAGGCTTATATATGCTTGTTTCTCAGGCTGTATATGCATCTGAATTTTTTATGGAAACCAAATATGACCCCTCTGTTTGCGAAAACGTATTCAAGGACATTTTAAAGCAGAAGGAAAATATAGTTTTAATCGGTATGCCAAGCTCTGGCAAGACAACAGTAGGTAAGCAGCTTGCTAAGCTTCTTAACAGAGAATTTATTGACACCGATGATGAGATAGTAAAGAAAATCGGTATGGATATCCCATCATACTTTGCAAAATTCGGTGAGGCTGAATTTCGTAAGGTGGAGAGTGAGGTTGTAGCTGAGGTAGGCAAGAAAAACGGCGCTGTAATCGCTACGGGTGGTGGCGCAGTATTGAAACACGAAAATGTAAGAAATCTTCGTCAGAATGGACGTCTTTACTTCCTTAACAGACCTCTTGAGCTTCTTACACCCACAAGCTCCCGCCCCTTATCCTCTGATATTGAGGCGCTTAAGAGAAGATTTTACGAAAGATATTCAACATACGTATCAAGTGCAGATGTGGAAATAAAGGCAGACGGCACAGTAATGCAGGTAGCAGAAGAAATAAAGGAGGAATTTTATAAATGAAATTCTTGGTTTTAAACGGTCCTAACATTAATTTCCTCGGCATAAGAGAGCCTGATATTTACGGCAAGAGTACATACGAGGACTTAAAAAGAACTATAACCGATTACGCGCTTACAAGGGGAGTTGAGGTTACATTTACTCAATCCAACAATGAGGGCGCACTTGTAGATGCTATTCAGAAAGCATACTTTGACAATCTTGACGGAATTATATTTAATCCCGCAGCATATACACATACAAGCATAGCAATTCTTGATGCTGTAAAGGCAGTATCTATTCCCACAGTTGAGGTTCATCTTTCCGATGTGAATTCAAGAGATGAATTCAGACGTGTAAGCTACATAAGAGAGGCTTGCATAGGTATGGTATGTGGCCTTGGCTTTGAAAGCTATACAAAGGCACTTGATATGCTTATAGACCACTTATCAAAATGAATGTAAGGATTGAAAAAAGCGTAGCAATGGGTAGAGTGTCAGCTCCCCCGTCAAAAAGCTATGCACACAGATTATTAATATGCGCTGCACTTTCAGGCGGTCAGGCAAGGGTTGACGGTATAGCTCTAAGTCAGGATATATATGCAACTCTTGATTGCTTAAGTGCCTTGGGCGCAAGCTACAAAATTGAAGAAAGCTCTGTTATTTTTGAAAAAAGTGACGGTTTTTTTGCAGACGGTAAGGTTTTTTTGTGCCGTGAAAGTGGCAGCACACTAAGATTTTTTATTCCTATCGCCCTTGCATACGGTGGGGAGTTTACCTTTAAGGGTGCGCCCAGATTAATTGCAAGAGGCATTAGTGTATATGAACAAATCTGCAAGGAGCAGAATATATCCGTTTCATACACAGAGGATTCCATTATCTTTAAGGGTAAGCTTAAGGGTGGCACATTCAATGTGCGTGGAGATATCAGCAGCCAGTTTATTACAGGACTTATGCTATCACTTCCTATGCTTAAGGAGGATAGCGTAATCAATATTACAACCAAGCTGGAAAGCAGACCCTATGTGGATATAACTGTCGATTCCCTTAAGCGCTACGGAATAGATACAAGGCTTGAAAATAACACAGTTTATGTAAAGGGAAATCAGAAATATTTATGTAAGAATGAGACAGTCGAGGGTGATTACTCAAACAGCGCATTTCTTGATGCATTTAACCTTTTGGACGGAGACGTGGACGTTTTTGGCTTAAAAGAGGATAGCGCACAGGGAGATAAAGCATATATTTCTATGTTTAAGGAGCTTAAAAATGGCTCTCCAACCCTTGATATCAGCGAATGCCCCGACTTAGGTCCTATCCTTTTCGCTCTTGCAGGAGTATGTAACGGAGCTACGATTACAGGCACAGCCCGTCTCAAAATCAAGGAAAGCGACAGAGCAGAGGCTATGGCTACTGAGCTTAGTAAGTTCGGCATAAATGTTGTAAATTATGAAAATATGGCACAGGTGTTCCCTTGGACAAGCCCAAGTGTGCCGAGTGAAGTGCTCAGTGGACACAACGACCACAGAATAGTAATGGCGCTTACGGTTGTTGCTTCACTTGTAGGCGGAGAGATTGACGGTGCTGAGGCAGTAAATAAAAGCTTCCCCGACTTTTTTGAGGTTGTAAAAGAATTAGGTATAAAGGTTATTCAGCAATGAAATTTTCAAAGGACAGTAAAGTATTAATTGTAGGTCTTGGACTTATAGGTGGTAGCTATGCACAGGCGCTTACCGATAAGGGCTACTACGTTGGCGCAGTGGCAAGACGAAAGGAAACTATTGATTATGCTCTTAGTAAGGGGCTTATTGCAAGTGGTGTGACAGATGTGACTGAGGAATACATTTCTCAGTTTGATGTAATAGTATTTGCACTTTACCCCAAGGTGTTTCTTGAATGGATAGGAAAATATCAGAGCTATATTAAGGATGGCGCACTTTTAACCGATGTAACGGGTGTAAAGCAAAGCGTTGTTTACGATGTACAAGGGGTGCTTAAGGATACGATTGAGTTTATCGGTGCTCACCCTATGGCAGGTAAGGAGGTTTACGGTGTTGAAAACAGCGATAAGGCTATTTTCAAAAACGCAAACTACATTGTTACACCAACGGGTAAAAACACTAAAGAGGCAATTGAAGGCTGTATGGAGCTTGGCAGAGAGCTTGGCTTTAAAACAGTAACAACCCTTTCCCCCGAAAAGCACGATGAGATGATAGGCTTCTTGTCACAGCTTACACACTGTATTGCAGTTTCCCTTATGTGTTGTAAGGAATCTGAGCATCTTGTGGACTATACAGGTGACTCCTTCCGTGACCTTACAAGAATTGCAAAGATAAATGATGCCATGTGGAGTGAGCTCTTTATGTTAAACAAGGAAGAGCTTGTAAAGCAGATGGATTTATTTATAAGTAAATTCAAGGACTTAAAATCGGCTATCGAAAATGAGAACCTTGATGAAATGAGAGAGATGATGCGCCTCTCTACAAAGCGCAGACAGTATTTTGACAAATAAAAGAGGTACCAAGCTATGAATATGGATTTTAAAAGAAAATTGCCCACACCTAAGGAAATAAAGGAAATGTATCCCTTATCCGATGAGCTCCTTCAGGTTAAGGCAGAAAACGATAAGGAAATAAGAGCTATTTTTACAGGAGAAAGCGATAAGATTGCTCTTGTTATCGGCCCTTGCTCCGCAGACAGAGAGGACGCAGTTCTTGACTATATTTCAAGACTTCGTAAGGTGCAGGAGCAGGTTAAGGATAAGGTTGTAATTATCCCAAGAATCTATACTAATAAGCCACGTACCACGGGTGATGGCTATAAGGGAATGCTCCATCAGCCCGACCCTAACGAAAACCCCGATATGCTTAAGGGACTTATTGCTATCCGTAAGCTTCATATGAAGGCTATTGCAGAGACAGGCTTCTCCTGTGCTGACGAAATGCTTTATCCCGAAAATCACAGATATCTTTCCGACCTTCTTTCCTACGTTGCAGTAGGCGCACGCTCTGTTGAAAATCAGGGTCACCGTCTTACAGCCAGCGGTCTTGACTTGCCTGTAGGTATGAAGAACCCTACCAGCGGTGACTTGTCCGTTATGATGAATTCTATTACAGCTGCCCAGCACAAGCATACATTTATCTACCGTGGCTGGGAGGTACAGAGTAATGGTAATCCTATGGCACACGCAATTCTCCGTGGATATGTAAATAAGCACGGTCAGTCCTTACCTAACTATCATTATGAGGACCTTGTACACCTTCTTGAGCTTTATAATAAAACCAATCTTGTTAATCCCGGTGTTGTAGTTGACGCTAACCATGCAAACTCCGGTAAGAAGTGGGCAGAGCAGGTAAGAATCTCCAAGGAAATTCTTCACAGCACAAGACATAACAAGGATATCTTTAAGCTTGTTAAGGGTATTATGATTGAGTCCTATATTGAGGACGGCTGTCAGAAGGTTGAGGAGGGCGTATACGGTAAGTCTATTACCGACCCATGCCTTGGTTGGGAAAAGACAGAGCGTCTTATTCTTGATATTGCAGACCTCAGATAAAGATAAAAGCTTCGGTTTATTCAACCGAAGCTTTTTTACATTTTATAATGATTTTTTGAATAATTACAGACACAGAGTAGGGGATAATTAAATAAATAAGATACAATACAACTGTGTAAAGTGCAGGAATTTTCGCAGCAACCCTGATTACAAAATCAATGGGAATATTAAGTGGGAAGCTGAGCAGCATAAGATTGGATGATGTAATAAGGTTAAGCACTATTGCAATAAATGCTGCCGATGTAACATATGCACCGAAATACAAAAATGTATTTTTATTAAGCTCTGTCTTGTTTCTTAAAAGCAAGGTAACGCCCATTACCACCATTGCAGAGTGGAAAAGCATAGAGTGGAAGCTTAAATAGTGGAAGATGGGATGCATCATAAGAGATGTGGCAGGCACAATAAGAAATGCCATTCCACCAATAATACAGCCGCCTGCAATAAATGCTTCACCTACCTTTTTTATCGCTCCCTTGCCAAAGCCATAGAACCAAAGGGCATAAATAAACAGTGAGCAATAGGAAATGGGCAGGTAGTAATCAAGATACTCCGTGTAGGAATATACTATCTTGTATATTATCTTGATTATTTCCGTTACAGTAAAGACAATAGCAAGAATTTTTGTAATTTTTATGAGGGACGTGTCGCTTATTTTAGTAATCATGTATATGGATACACCAACTAAAGCAAGGCACACAATAAGGCTGATTATATGTGGAACTGTAAACATTCCACAGGCATTAGCCGTATCCTCGGGACCAAAAAAGCCTTTGAACATTTTTTCTCCTTAAATAGTATTTACGATAACTGCGCCAACGGTGACACCTATCACAAAGGACACGATAATTGAAAAATAGGTTATAATTCCTAAAATAAGAGCCTTATCCTTTGTTTTTATAAGCTTGGCAATTCTTTCAGTCATAGAGCGAATATTACCTGTACACATAGTAGTAGCCAGGTCAACTCCGTTTACCTTACGCACCATTTGAAGCTGAATACCGATACCGTAGGAAAGGATAGCTACGGACAGAAAGTTAAGCACGCCGATAGGAATAAAAAGTGCGGAAACATAGGATACGCATATGAGTAAAGCGCAATAAAGAGTGCCTCTTTTTACGTTTATAAGAAAATATTGAGTTACAATTCCAAGCATAAATGCAAGGATAGGAACAAGGAATGTATGAAGTGCGTTGAATTTACCCTCTGCAATATCAAAGCAAGCCTTAATAAGATTGCCTGTGTGCATAGATGCAAAGGTGCCGTCACGCATAAGATATGTATAGGAATTCATCATACCCACTACAAAAATCATGGCAAGGGATAACGAGAATTTTTTCTTTTCCATTTCATCCTCCTTAATTTTTTATCTAAATCATTTTATCATACAAAGAATTACAATTCAATAGTTTATTTTACTTTAAAACACAAAATTTTTATTTCTCGCGTGGGTGTATATGTTATATATTTACAAAAAAAATAAAAATCATAAAAAAGTATTTACAAAAAAATAAAAATACAGTATAATTATTAATAACTTGCTTTAAGAAAAAGGAGAACCTGATGAGTACTATTTCAGAGCTTTTCGGCACTATGGTGTTTAACGACGATGTACTGAAGGAGCGCCTTCCCGAACACGTATATAATTCAATTCAGAATACTATCAAAAACTGCAAGCATCGTGATCATACCTCTGCCAATATCGTAGCTGAGGCTATGATGAAATGGGCGATTGAAAAGGGTGCTACCCATTATACTCACTGGTTCCAGCCTATGACAGGTATTACCGCTGAGAAGCATGACAGCTTTTTGTCCTTTAAGAACAACAAGGCTATTATGGAATTCAAGCGTAAGGAGCTTGTTCAGGGTGAAAGTGATGCGTCATCCTTCCCCTCAGGAGGTATCCGTGCTACCTTTGAGGCAAGAGGCTATACAGCCTGGGACCCCTCATCCTATGCTTTTATCAAGGATAGAACACTCTGTATTCCTACAGCCTTCTGCTCTTACGGTGGAGAGGCACTTGATAAGAAGACCCCCTTGCTTCGTTCAATGGAGGTTCTTGGTAAGGCAACACTTAAGATACTTAAGCTCTTTGGCAATGAGGATGTTACCTCAGTTAAGGCGACAGTAGGCGCTGAGCAGGAATACTTCCTTGTTGACAAGGATATGTTCTATGCGCGTCCTGACCTTGTGTATACAGGCAGAACACTTTTTGGTACTAAGCCTCCTAAGGGACAGGAGCTTGACGACCACTATTTCGGCTCTATCAAGCCAAGAGTTCAGGCATTTATGAAGGAGCTTGACGAGGAGCTTTGGAGAGTTGGTGTGCTTGCTAAGACAGAACATAATGAGGCTGCCCCCTCTCAGCATGAGCTTGCTCCCATATTTACCACAACAAATCTTGCTACCGACCATAACCAGCTTATGATGGAGTTTATGCAGAAGATCGCAAAGAAGTATGACCTTGTTTGTCTTCTTCACGAAAAGCCCTTTCAGGGTGTAAACGGTAGCGGTAAGCATAATAACTGGTCTATTTCCACAAATACAGGCGTTAACCTTTTTGAGCCCGGTGAAACACCCTCAGAAAACGCACAGTTCTTGCTTTTCCTCTGCGCAGTTATAAAGGCAGTTGATGAGTATCAGGACCTTTTACGTATATCTGTTGCAAGTGCAAGCAATGAC
Source organism: Clostridia bacterium (assembly GCA_017457545.1). Next base: position 1,344 of record JAFTHF010000308.1, on the reverse strand, counting down.
CACCGTCTTGGCGCTCACGAGGCACCACCTGCTGTAGTTTCAATCTTCCTTGGCGATGAGCTTAACGGAATTCTTGAGGCTATTGAAAAGGACGAAAAATACGACGCCAAGGAAAAGGAAACAATGCGTATCGGTGTTCACATTCTTCCTAAATTCCCTAAGGATACAACGGACAGAAACAGAACCTCACCCTTTGCCTTTACAGGTAATAAGTTTGAGTTCCGTATGCTTGGCTCATCTGCTTCAATTGCAGATACAAATACATTCCTTAATACAGCGGTTACCGAGGTGCTTAACCAGTTCTATGATGTGCTTAGCACAGCCGATGACTTTACTCTTGCACTTCATAATCTTGTAAGAGATACAATTAAGAAGCATAAGAGAATCCTCTTTAACGGTAACGGATACGACGATGCTTGGCTTAAGGAGGCGGAAAAGAGAGGACTTTCAAATTACAAGTCTACTCCCGATGCCCTTCCTCACTTGCTTGACAAGAAGAATGTGGAGCTCTTTGTAAAGAACAAGGTGCTTAACGCAGTTGAGCTTAAGGCAAGATGTGAGATTTTGCTTGAGGGCTACTCAAAGCTTGTTAATATTGAGGGTCTTACTGCTATAGATATGACAAATCAGCTTATTATGCCTGCAGTATCCAAGTATACTAAGGAGCTTCTTAAGACTATCAAGCTTAAGAAGGAGCTTTATATCGACTCAGGCTATGAGGAGCAGGTTGCTACCAAGCTTGCAGAGCTTAACGGCAGAGCATATCAGCTTACTAAGGAGCTTGAGCTTAATATGTCACTTGTAAAGCGCCGTCAGGGAGCTGAAAATATTGCTAAAGCATACGAAAAAGAGGTCCTTGGCGTAATGAATAAACTTCGCCTTGTGGTTGACGAAATGGAATCTATGGTTTCACGCGAGTGTTGGCCGATTCCTACATACGGAGAATTACTTTTCGGAGTTAAATAAGCTAAAGCCTCGGATATCCGAGGCTTTACTAAAATGGAGGTAAAAATGAAAAAGCTTTTTGCAATTTCATTAATAATTATAATTCTTTGTCCCATACTTTCAGCCTGTAATGTAGCTGCAAATCTTACTCATTTTCTTTATGATAATGAGGAGCTTTACACAGTTGGCGACGGAGTGATTGAGGATAAAATTGACAGAGTAGAGATCGATTGGATAAGAGGCGATATAAAGATTGAGTATCACAGCCTTGAAAATATAAGATTTACAGAAAATCCCGATAAGGATGTGGACGACGATATGATAATGAGATATCGTGTGGAGGGCTCAACTCTTAAGATAAAGTTCTCAGCCTCGGGAGAGTGGAATTTTAATAATATT
>JAFTHF010000307.1 GCA_017457545.1 Clostridia bacterium | reverse complement strand
ATTGAGCAGTTTATGCTCTGTGCCAACCGTGGCGTTGCGTCATATCTTAAGAATATGGATATGCCCTGTGTTTACCGTATTCACGAGTCACCTGATACAGAAAAGACCGATACGTTCCTTACCTTTGCAAACAACTTAGGTGTTGATGTATCCTGCGCAAGACTTGGAAGAACACCGTCACCAAAGCAGCTGTCTGCCATTCTTGAAAACGCAAAGCAGCTTGGCAAGGGAGAGATAGTTTCCTCCGTGCTTCTCCGTTCACTTATGAAGGCAAAGTAGTCCTCAGAGCCTAAGGGTCACTATTGCCTTGCAACGGAGCTTTACTGTCACTTTACATCACCCATAAGAAGATACCCAGACCTTTCCGTACACAGAATAATAAAGAGTGTGCTGAGTGGAAGTATTTCTTCCGATAAGGTGACAAAGCTTTCTCTCTTTGCAGAAAGAAGCGCTAAGGCATCAAGTGAAAATGAGCTTCGTGCACTTTATGCCGAAAGAGGAATAGCCGACCTTTATAAAACAGTCTATATGGCTGACAGAATCGGACAAACCTTGAGCGGTACAATCTGCTCCGTTACCTCCTTTGGATTCTTTGTTCGTACAGAGGATATGTGTGAGGGTCTTGTTCCCTTAAGCACTCTTAACGGAGATTTCTTCTTTGACGAAACAAATCTTACCCTTACCTCCCACGATAGAATCTTCCGTCTTGGACAGAATGTAACTGTTTCAGTAACCGAGGCAGATATTATTGCAAGGAAGGTAACCTTTACCTTGGTTTCCTGTGATGAGGCCTATGTGCCTAAAAGCAAAATTGCTACACAAAGCAAGTCAAATAAGACACCCCCAAAAAATAGCGGCTACTCTGTGAAGAAATATCCAAGAGATAAGAGAGGATATCAAAATAAAGAAAATAAGGAAAGAAACCGTAGAGACAGGGGCAGAAATTATAAGGATAGCAAGCGCAGAAAGCACAGATAAATATATAAATTAACGTGGTATCAGATCAAAATACCACGTTTTTTGTTATTTTTTAGTGTAATTTGTATATAAACCCTTAAAAGAAGCCTACAATTCTATTATTTTATATAAAAATAATTTTTTTTGAAAAAAATCTTGGCAAGAGGACAAGTTTATGGTATAATATTGATGTGCGCCAAGCTTTCGGCCACATTGGTTAGGTTAAATAATAAAATATAATTTAAAAATTTGGAGGTACTTTCAAATGGCAAAGAAGTTTGTTTACCTTTTCTCTGAAGGTAACGCAACCATGAGAGAAATTCTCGGCGGTAAGGGTGCTAACCTTGCTGAAATGACACAGATTGGTCTTCCTGTTCCTCAGGGCTTCACAATTTCTACTGAAGCTTGTACACAGTACTACGAAGACGGCAGACAGATCAACGATGAGATCCAGGCGCAGATCATGGAATACATCGGTAAGATGGAAGAAATCACCGGTAAGAAGTTCGGTGATAAGGAGAACCCCCTTCTCGTTTCCGTTCGTTCCGGTGCTAGAGCATCCATGCCCGGTATGATGGATACCATCCTTAACCTCGGTCTTAATGAAGAGGTTGTTAATGTAATCGCTGAAAAGACAGGCAATGCTCGTTGGGCTTGGGACTGCTACAGAAGATTTATCCAGATGTACTCCGACGTTGT
>JAFTHF010000306.1 GCA_017457545.1 Clostridia bacterium | reverse complement strand
CAAGCGGCAAGTTTATCCCCTGGAGAGTTGTAACTATTTCTATTGACGGCAGGATCATAGAATGATTGAAAATCTGCTTTTCGCTATTATCGGTCTTGTACGTGCTATGGAAAATAACGAAGGCACTGTAACGGATTACACTCATTTACTTGTACTTAACGGATATATAGCCTATGACAAAAAAGATATTGCCTCAGCTGAAATGCTGTATCCCAAAATAAGAGAGGAAAAGCGCAGACTTGTACCCAACTGCTTTGAATGTGCTTCCCCCTGTGGACGCACAGAGGACTGTACAAGGGAGCAGCTTTGGAGTGCTGATGAAGAAATTAACAGGATTAAAATTGAGCTGATTTCTCTTTTGTCTGTTCTTTCATATAAAACGGTAAATTCTCTTAATAAGGATGCTCTTGACCTTATATACAGAGCCACATTTGTGCTTGGAATTGACTACTGGGAAAAGGGAAAATATGAGCCCTTTATTAATGAAATCTCCGATTTTCTCGAAAAATAAACAAAAAAACCGACCACGTGGTCGGTTTTTCTTATTTTACCTTAAAGCCCTTGCTTTTTAAAAACTCCATAAAGCCTATGGCGCTACCCTTTGTAAAGGTGTCCTTAGGGAATACGTAGCAGATGTTTGCATCTGTGCTTAAAAGAATAAGATTTTTAGTGCATCTTACTACCTTAAGCTGAAGAAAGCTTACATCTGTTCTTGTTCCGCTTGTTGATGTAAAATTAAACACATCATCATATACATCAAGGGACAAATATGCGGGGCTACCGTTATTAAGCTCCATATCTCTGTCAAGAGTGAAATTAACTATTTTTATGTAGTTTACAACTCTTGTAACGGGGAACATAACAATTACCGCTAAAATAAGGAAATTGAAGAAATAATCTCCGTCGTTCTCTACTGCCATAAGGGCTATATTTATGGCAAGTAATATAAATGTAAGAATGTACGCCATCAGCGCTGACGGACCTGTAAAGAGAATGTAGCGATACATCTCCTTTACATGCTCCTTTGTTCTTACATATCTGTTTTCAAATAATGTTTCCATATCAGCCTCTCTTATCAATGGGAATATAGGGTAAGGTGGGCTTAACGTTGATATATGCAGGACGGATAATCTTACCTGCATTGTGTATCTCCTCCATACGGTGTGCGCTCCAGCCGGCAATTCTTGCACAGGCAAAAAGAGGTGTATAAAGCTCATAAGGAAGATTGAGCATTTTATAAACAAGACCCGAATAGAAGTCGATATTGGGGCTTACGCCCTTATACACCTTGCGCTTTTCGGCGATAAGAAGTGTAGCAAGCTCTGCCACGGTTTCATAAAGAACAAATTCGTCCTCCATTCCCTTTTCGATTGAAAGCTTTTTAGCAAAGGAATGAAGAATTTCGGCTCTTGGGTCGGACACGGCATAAACTGCGTGGCCCATACCGTAAATAAGACCTGTCTTGTCAAACGCCTGCTTATCAAGGATGGCACGAAGATACTTTTCAATTTCTGCCTTGTTTTTAGTGTCGATATTCGCCTTCATATCGTCAAACATCCTAACAACCTTAACGTTTGCACCACCGTGACGGGGACCCTTAAGGGAGCCAAGGGCTGCTGAAATGGCAGAATAGGTGTCTGTGCCTGATGAGGTTACTACATGCT
>JAFTHF010000305.1 GCA_017457545.1 Clostridia bacterium | reverse complement strand
GGTATTTAACTTCCTTGACAAATTCCAGGACGAAAAGCCCTTTGTAAAAATCGGCATGGAGCTTTTCAACGCAGAGGGACCCGCTATTGTAAGAGAAATTAAGAGACGTGGACATAAGATATTCCTCGACCTTAAGCTTCACGATATCCCCAACACAGTTAAAAAGGCAATGGCAGTTCTCTCCCGTCTTGATGTAGATATGACTAATGTACACGCATCAGGCACTATTGCTATGATGGAGGCAGCACTTGAGGGTCTTATACGTCCCGACGGCACATGCCCCTTGCTTATCGCAGTAACTCAGCTTACCTCCACAAGTGAGGAAAGAATGAGAGATGACCTTCTCATCAATGAGCCTATGGATAAGGTTGTTATGCACTATGCAATGAATGCTAAAAAGGCAGGCCTTGCAGGTATAGTTTGCTCACCCCTTGAGGCTGAAAAGGTACACGCTACCTGTGGTAACGACTTCGTTACAGTTACTCCCGGTGTTCGCTTTGCTGATGGCGACAAGGGTGATCAGGTAAGAGTTATGACACCTGCTGAGGCTAAGAAGATCGGCTCTGACTACATTGTAGTAGGCAGACCTATTACAGCAGCAGAGGATCCTGTTGCAGCATATCGCCGTTGCGTAGCAGAATTTGTAGGCTAATATATTGACTAAGGAGAATTAAAATGGAAGGCTATAAGAGAGAATTTATTCAGTTTTTACAGAGTGCAGGCGTACTCAAGTTTGGTGACTTTACAGCTAAGAGCGGAAGAAAGATCCCTTATTTTATAAACGCAGGCGAAATCAAGACAGGTGAGCACATCTCTAAGCTTGGCGAATTCTACGCTAAGGCATACCTTGAAAAGGTAGGCAATAAGAGAACAGTTCTCTACGGTCCTGCATACAAGGGTATTCCGATTGCAGTTTCCGCAGCTATCGCACTTTCCAAGGAAGGTCTTAATGTTCCCTTCTTCTTTAATAGAAAGGAAGAAAAGGATCACGGTGAGGGTGGCGTGTTTGTAGGCTACAAGCCCACAGCAGGCGAAGAGGTTGTAATCGTTGAGGACGTTATTACAGCAGGTACAGCTATCCGTGAAAGCATGGCTAATATGAAGTCCCTTCAGGGTGTTAAGATTGCCGCTACATTCGTAATGGTAGACCGTAAGGAAAAGGGACAGGGCGAAAAGTCTGCAATGGCAGAAATCGCTGACGAGTTTGGTTTCCCCGTATACTCCGTAGTTGACGTTTACGATATTATCGAATATCTTAGCGAGGACCCTGCTAACGAAGAAAACGTAACACGCATCAAGAAGTATCTTGAGATAAACGGCGCAAAGGCGTAATCGAAAGGATAATAGAATGAGACATCTTATCGGAATTGAAGATTTAAGCGTTGCGGAAATAGAAAATCTTATTTCCACAGCCGAAGACATTATTGCAAATCCGAAAAAATATAATAAGGTTGCTGAGGGTAAAAAGCTGGCTACCCTTTTCTACGAGCCCTCTACCAGAACCCGTCTTTCCTTTGAGGCGGCTATGATGGAGCTTGGCGGTAATGTTCTTGGCTTCTCCGAGGCGCAGAGCTCATCTGCTGCCAAGGGCGAAAGCGTGGCTGATACCGCTAAGGTAATTTCCTGCTTTGCAGATATTATGGTTATGCGTCATTTCAAGGAGGGCGCACCTATGGTTGCCTCTCTTAATGCAACAGTTCCTGTTATTAACGCAGGTGACGGTGGACATAATCACCCTACTCAGACCCTTACCGACCTTCTTACCATCAAGAGGGAAAAGGGCAGAGTTAATAACCTTACAGTTGGACTTTGCGGTGACCTTAAGTTTGGCAGAACAGTACATTCACTTATTACTGCTCTTTCAAGATATACAGGCATCAATATAGTTCTCATCTCCCCTGAGGAGCTTAAGGTTCCCGACTACATCAAGGATGAGGTGCTTGAGGCATGTAATATTCCTTACAAGGAGGTTTACGACCTTGAAAGCGTAATTGGTGAGCTTGATATTCTCTATATGACAAGAGTACAGAGAGAGCGCTTCTTTAATGAGCAGGATTATATCAGACTTAAGGACGTATATGTTCTTACCCCTGCCAAGCTTGATAGCGCAAAGAGTGACCTTTGCATTATGCATCCCCTTCCCCGTGTAAACGAAATTTCCGTTGGAGTAGACAGCGACCCAAGAGCTTGCTACTTCAAGCAGGTGCTTTACGGTAAATATATCAGAATGGCGCTTATAAAAATGCTTCTTGAGGAGGCGGACAAATGACAGTAGATTCCATTAAGAACGGCTTTGTAATAGACCACATCAAGCCCGGAAACGGTATGAAAATATACAAAATTCTCGGTCTTGAGGAGCTTAACTGCCCTGTTGCCATTATTCAGAAGGCGCTTAGCCACAGTATGGGTGTTAAGGATATTATTAAGGTAGATGCCGAGGTTAAGCTTGATATGACAGCCCTTGGCTATATTGACCCCGATGTTACAGTAAATGTAATTAAGGACTCTAAAATCGTTGAGAAGTACCATCCCGGTCTTCCCCGTGAGCTTGTTAATATAGTTAAGTGTAAAAATCCCCGTTGCATTACCACCACCGAGCAGGAGCTTTCTCACATCTTCCGTCTTACAGACGAAAAGAAGCGAGTATACCGCTGTATTTATTGCGAAAGCGAAAGCAAAAAATAATAAAAATCCCCGACAGATGTCGGGGATTTCTAAATTCTGATATAATTTTAATTTTTTGTTGCAATATTGTTAACAATATGGTAAAATACATGTATATTTTTAATTTAGGAGAAAATTATGGAAAGAGAAAAGCTTGGAAGCCGACTTGGCTTCATTCTTCTCAGTGCAGGCTGTGCCATCGGTATGGGCAATGTATGGAAGTTCCCGTATATTACAGGTCAGTACGGTGGTGGTGCGTTTGTTCTGATTTATCTTATTTTTCTTGCCATTTTAGGTATTCCTGTTCTCACAATGGAGTTTTCCTTGGGACGTGCTGCCCAGAAAAGCCCTGTTAAAATGTATCAGGAGCTTGAGCCTAAGGGATCAAAATGGCATATTCACAGCTACTTTGCCATGGCAGGCAACTATTTACTTATGATGTTCTATACCTCAGTTTCAGGCTGGATGCTCCAGTATGTGTTCTATATGATAGGTGGCAAATTTGAGGGTATGAGCTCAGCTGAGGTTTCGGGTGTGTTTGGAGAAATGCTTTCTAAGCCCTGGATGCTTATGCTTTTTGTGGCTATAGTAGTTATTATCGGCTTTGGAGTTTGCGCTCTCGGTGTACAGAAGGGTATCGAAAAGGTATCCAAATGGATGATGCTTGCTCTTCTCGGCATTATGGTTGTATTGGCTGTAAGAAGCTTGTTCCTCCCCGGTGGCGGCGAGGGTCTTAAGTTCTATCTTATTCCCGATTTCGGTAAAATGTTTGCAGGTGGCTTCAAGAGCTTCTTTAACGTTGTTGTTGCAGCTATGAATCAGGCATTCTTCACACTTAGTCTCGGTATCGGCTCAATGGCTATTTTCGGTAGCTATCTCGGTAAGGACAGGGCGCTTATGGGTGAGGCAATCAACGTAACAGTTCTTGATACCTTCGTTGCAATAACAGCAGGTCTTATTATTTTCCCCGCTTGCTTTGCATACGGTGTTGAGCCCGGTGCAGGTCCCGGTCTTATTTTCCAGACTCTTCCCAAAGTATTTAATAATATGGCAGGTGGACGCATCTGGGGTACTCTCTTCTTTATCTTTATGATGTTTGCTGCTCTTACCACTGTAATTGCAGTATTTGAAAACATTATTGCTATGTGTATGGACCAGTTCGGTTGGTCAAGAAAGAAAGCGTGCTTGATTAATGGCATCGCAATGTTCTTCCTATCCCTCCCCTGTCTTCTCGGCTTCAATGCTCTTGCAGGCTGCCAGCCCTTTGGCCCCGGTACAGGTGTGCTTGACCTTGAGGACTATATTGTATCAAACATTCTTCTTCCTACAGGCGCACTTATCTTCGTTATTTTCTGTAACTATAAGTTCGCATGGGGCTTTGATAAGTTCCAGGAGGAAGCAAATACAGGTAAGGGCGCCAAGGTTGCAAACTGGATGAAATACTATTTCAGATACGGTTTGCCTATTATTATCGGCGTAATCCTTGTATACGGTATCATCTCACCCTTTATTTAATAGCTTAAGTGCCTCTCATTCGGGAGGCACTTTTTCTTTATCAAATATATGAACATATACTAATATGTTTAAAAACCCTTGAAAATCAAGGATTTTTTCTATGCTATTGACATAAAAGGCTGATTATGGTATCATAAATATAGAATAAAATCAAGGAGAAGGCTATGTTTAAAAAATACGTTTCAAACGTTTCCTGTGGCACAGGAAACAACTATATGCTTATCTTTAATGAAAACAAAAAAATAATTGCCCGTTCCTTTTACAAGGTGGAATGTGCAGGTAAATATAATTATCGCTTTTTCTTTCAGAATACAGCCAACTCTACCTTTTCACAGGGTGAGGAGGTTTACGTTGATAAAAGCGGAGGCAATTGGAAGATTATAGGGGCTAATGTAGGCATCGGCGCTCCATACGGCGACCTCTCTGCTCCCGAATACTACATCCCCGTTACCTTTGATAATAAGATAGAAAAGAACGTTTCTCCCGATGAAATGTTCTGGAGCGATGAGGTTACAATTGATGTTCCCGACGGCAGATATCTTGTGTGGGAATGGGAGATAGAGGGCAACCTTATTCCTTGCTCACCTGACAGCCGTGTGCCCTGCTATATTGACTTCGGCGAGGGCTTTATCCCCTATGACAGCTGTCCTAAGCCTGCCCTTTTCGGCTGCGACAAAAAGGTGAAAAAGCGTATTGCATTTATCGGCGATTCCATTACTCAGGGCTGTGGCACGGAGCTTGATAAATACGAAATGTGGGTTGGCAGAATCGGAAAGATGCTTAAGGACGAATACTCGGTATGGAATCTTGGCTTAGGCTTCTCCCGTGGCTCAGATCTTGCGAATTGGGGTTCACTTTATTATAAAGCAACCAAGACAGATATTGCTATTTTAACCTACGGTGTTAATGACCTTTGCTCAGGCAAATACGGTAACGGCAGACCATCCACGGCAGGCGAAATCATAGGCTATATTGAAGAAACAATAAAGAAGCTTAAGGCTGAGGGCATTGAGGTTATTCTCTCTACTATCCCTCCGTTCCGTTACGATTACGCAAAGGAGCTTGAGTGGAGATGCCTCAATATGGCTATCCCTACCCTTGCAAAAATCTATGGCTGCCGTGTATACGATTTTGAAGCATCACTTGATGCATCGGACAGACCCCTTGGCAACGATTACACCCGTTACGGTGACCATCCAAACGGTGAGGGTGGCTTGGCTGCTGCAATTAAGTTCCGTGACGCATTCTTTAACGGAAAGGAATGGACACTCTGATGGAAGAAATCAAAATCGGCAAATACCGTCACTTCAAGGGCAACGAGTATGAGGTGCTTTACATCGGCAAGGATTCCGAAACCTGTGAAAGCGTTGTTGTTTACCGAGCCCTGTACGGTGAAAAAGATGTATGGGTGCGCCCTGCAAGAATGTGGAATGAAACAGTAGTTCGCGACGGCAATGAATATAAGCGCTTTACATTAATAGAATAAGAAAAGCCACGGAAATACCGTGGTTTTTCTTTAAATGAATATATTAACATATGATAATATATTATAAAAGTGTTAAAAATTACATAAAATATATATAAATATTGAAAAAAAGCCTGTATTGTGATAAAATATAATCAGATAATTATGGAAAAGAGGATAGATTATGAGAAAGACTAAAATAGTATGTACTATAGGACCTGCTTGCTCCGATGAATTCACCCTTAAGAAAATGTGTCTTGCGGGAATGAACGTTGCAAGACTTAACTTTTCTCACGGCACCCACGAGGGACACCAGAAAAGCATAGATATGCTTAAGAATGTACGCAAGGAGCTTAATGTACCTCTTGCTATCATGCTTGACACAAAGGGTCCCGAATATAGAGTAGGCTTGTTTAAAAACGGTAGCGAAACTCTTAATGACGGAGATATCTTTACATTTACTACCCGTGATGTAGAGGGCGATAATACCGTTGTTTCCGTAAGCTATAAAAACTTAAGCGCTGAGCTTAGCGAGGGTGACAAGATTCTTGTTAACAACGGACTTTTGGTATTCACAGTCCTTGAAACTACAGAAACCGATATAATCTGTAAGGTTATAGAGGGCGGTGTTATTTCCAACCGTAAGAGCATGAGCTTCCCCGGTAAGGTAATGAATCAGGTTTACCTTAGTGAGCAGGATAAGAGCGATATTCTTTTCGGTATCCAGAATGATGTTGATTATATTGCTTTGTCCTTTGTATCTCACGTACAGGACGTTTTAGACGTTAAAAACTTTATTCTTGAAAATAATAACGGCAAAAACGATATCGGTCTTATTGCCAAGATTGAAAACCGTGCCGGCATTGAAAATATTGAGGAGATCTGCTCCGAGTGTGACGGCATTATGATTGGCCGTGGTGACCTTGGTGTTGAGATACCATTTGAGGAGGTTCCCGCTACACAGAAGAAGCTTATTACAAAGTG
>JAFTHF010000304.1 GCA_017457545.1 Clostridia bacterium | reverse complement strand
GACCCTTAGTCAAAGGTTACTAAAGCAGATAAGGATAAATACGATACCACCTTCGATATTTATTATCCACCTGATTTCTTTCTTCGTGGCGATTTTTCAAGCAGTGACTGTATCGTTATAAATGACCTGTATCACCATTCTAACAGTCCTACCGAAATTCAGGATTCTGTATGGACCTTCGGAACTTACGCTAAGCAATAACAAAAAGCACCCCGTGGGTGCTTTTTATTGTCCACATATTATCAATCCATTGAACAGACTTATATTTCCTTGACACGAAAAATATATTATGATAAAATATATCTAGATTATATTTATATGAGAGGGAATTAATATGAACCTTAATGAAGCACGTGAAAAATTAGTTGAATTACAGGCGAAGATGAGCGCTTACGGACACGCCACCGCCCTTATTTATTATGACGGAGTTACATCAGCACCTAAGGGTACAGCTGCCAACCGTGGTCAGACGCTTTCTGTTCTCAGCGCAGAAACTTACAAGCTTACAACAGGAGAGGAAACGGTTAATCTTCTTAATTTCCTTGATGAGCATAAGAGTGAGCTTACAGAAAAGGAGCAGCGAATTGTATACTTGGGACTTAAAAGCATTCGTGAAATGCAGAAAATTCCCCTTGACGAATACGTTGCATATCAGCAGCTTATGGTAGAGGCTGACGATGTATGGCACAGGGCAAAGGAAACTAACGATTTCCCTCTTTTCTGTCCCGTTCTTGAAAAAATATTTGAAACGCAGAAGCGCTTTGCAAAATATTGCGCACCCGAAAAGCACCCTTATGACTATTGCCTTAACAATTATGAGGACGGTCTTACAATGGAAAAGTGCGATGAATTCTTTAACGCATTAAGAAGTCGCCTTGTTCCTCTTATTAAGAAAATCGGCGAAAAGCAGCAGATTTCCGATAAGATGATTTGGGGAGATTTTGATGAGGGTCAGCAGGAGAAATTCGCCCTTGAGCTTATGAAATCTATGGGCATTGATATGGACCATTGCGGACTTGCCACAACTGAGCACCCCTTTACTATCAGCTTCGGCTCCCACCACGATGTACGTATTACAACTAACTATAAGCGAGATAACTTTGCATCATCAATGTTCAGCGTTATCCACGAGGGTGGCCATGCCCTTTACGACCTTGGCTCAGCAGATGACCTTGCGTATACATTCCTTGACGGTGGTGTTTCCATGGGCATTCACGAAAGTCAGAGTCGTTTCTATGAGAATCTTCTCGGCAGAAGCCGTGAATTCTCAACCTATATTTTTCCCAAGGTTAAGGATTGCTTTAGAGAAAAGGTAGAGGGCTATACAGCTGAGGACTTTTACCGTGCCATCAACCTTGTTACTCCCTCACTTATCCGTACAGAGGCTGACGAGGTTACATACTGCTTACACGTTATGGTCCGTTACGAGCTTGAAAAGCGTATTATGTCAGATGAGCTTCAGGTTAAGGATTTACCCTCTGAGTGGAACAGACTTTACAAGGAATACCTTGGTGTCGATGTGCCAAGCGATACCGAGGGCGTTTTACAGGATAGCCACTGGTCAGGTGGCAGCGTAGGATATTTCCCATCATATGCCTTGGGTAGCGCATACGGCGCTCAGCTCCTTCGCAAGATGAAGGAAACTGTTGATGTGGACAGCTGCTTGCTTAAGGGTGACTTTACACCTATTAATGAGTGGAATAGGGAGCATATCTGGAAATACGGCTGCTTAATGAATCCCGGTGAGCTTCTTGAAAAGGCACTTGGCGAAAAATTTGACCCCTTTGTATATACCGAATATCTTGAAAAGAAATACGGCGAGCTTTATAGGCTTTAATAGGAGGAAAAATGAGAAACGTAATTAAAATTAATGATTCCTGGTTGTTTTATAAAAATGTAGATGCAGTTCCTGTGGAGACCGAGGGCGCTGAGGAGATTTCCTTACCCCATACATGGAATGCCCTTGACGGACAGGACGGTGGCAACGACTATTTCCGTGGCTCCTGCTGCTACACAAGAAAGCTTATAAGAAGTGAGCTGCCCGTAGCTGACGAATACTATCTTGAAATAAGAGGCGCAAACTCATCGGCTGACGTATATGTAAACGGTGAAAAGCTTGCACACCACGACGGTGGCTATTCCACATGGAGAGTAAATATTACTGCACAGCTTAAGGACGAAGCTGAGGTTGCAATCATAGTTGACAACTCACCTAACGATAATGTATATCCCCAGATGGCAGACTTTACATTTTACGGTGGTCTTTACCGTGATGTATACCTTGTTGCAGTAAGCAAAACACACTTTGACCTTGACTATTTCGGTGGCAAGGGCTTGATGCTTACCCCCACAGTAAACGGAAAGGACGCAACCCTTGAGGCTCAGGTATACGTTACAAATCTTGAGGAGGGCGACGAAATTGCTTATACCGTATACGATAAGGACGAAAATGAGATAGCAAAGCAGACTGTCAAGGATACTAAGGCTGTGTTTGAAATCAAGGACGCACACCTTTGGAACGGACGCAAGGACCCTTACCTTTACTGCTGTGAGGCTGAAATCGTAAGAAACGGTGAGGTAATAGATAACGTATGCTCAAGATTCGGTGTAAGAAGCTTTGAAATCGACCCTGAGCGTGGCTTTATTTTAAACGGTGAGGAATACCCCTTAAGAGGTGTATCACGTCATCAGGACCGTCTTGGCGTAGGTAACGCATTAACACCTGAGCATCATACAGAGGATATGGACCTTATTTGTGAGGTTGGCGCTACAACTATCCGTCTTGCTCATTATCAGCACGACCAGTTCTTCTATGACCTTTGCGACGAAAGGGGACTTGTAATCTGGGCAGAGATTCCCTATATTTCAAAGCATATGCCCGGTGGCAGAGAAAACACAATTTCTCAGATGACTGAGCTTATAGTACAGAATTACAATCATCCCTCAATTGTTGTATGGGGACTTTCAAACGAAATCACAATGGCAGGCGCTAAGGACCCCGACCTGCTTGAAAATCACCATATTCTTAACGATATGGTTCACAAGATGGATAAAACACGTCTTACAACTATGGCTGCTGTATCTATGTGCAGCATTGATGAGCCCTATGTACAGATTCCCGACGTTGTATCCTATAACCACTATTTCGGCTGGTACGGTGGCGATACCTCTATGAACGGCCCTTGGTTTGATAAATTCCACGAAAAGTTCCCAAATAAGCCTATCGGCGTAAGCGAATACGGCTGTGAGGCGCTTAACTGGCATACATCAAATCCTGTACAGGGCGACTATACAGAGGAATATCAGTCATACTACCATGAGGAGCTTATCAAGCAGCTCTTTACACGTAAATACCTTTGGGCAACTCACGTATGGAATATGTTCGACTTCGGCGCAGATGCCCGGAGCGAGGGCGGCGAAAACGG
>JAFTHF010000303.1 GCA_017457545.1 Clostridia bacterium | reverse complement strand
TAATATACCTGTCGAGAATGGAGGAGGACGGCTTTAAGCTTAACGCCTTTGAATTTCCTATTTCGGACATAGTAGGCGAGAGGGCAGCTTCCTTTACAGCTATCGCCAAGACAAACGGCAAGAGCATAAAAACCGATATTGAGCCTATGCTATCCTACAAGGGAGATGAAAAGTCTGTATCTCAGCTTGTTTCCTTGCTTATAGATAACGCTATAAAATACTCGGCAAGTGAGGATACAATTGAGGTTTCCTTAAGTAAGCATAACAGATATATGATTTTAAGGGTTTCAAACCTTGCTCCCGGTGTGTCAAGGGATGACCTTGATAAATTCTTTGACCGTTTTTACCGTGGAGACAAATCAAGAAGTGCCGAGGGTGGATACGGACTTGGACTATCCGTTGCCAAGGCAATAGTCCTTTCCCATAAGGGAAAAATCACAGCAAGCCTCACCGAAAAAGGCAGACTTGAAATAACATCATTACTTCCAATATAAAAAAGACTGCAATCGCAGTCTTTTTTTGATATTAAAAAGCTCTCGGCAATGGAAAGCACCATATTGCAAAGAGCCTTTATAGGAGATAAAGATAATGACTTTTATCTTGGGGGCTTTCCACCCATACCGCCACCGTGCATTCCACCGGGACCTCCTCCCATACCTCCCATGCCACCGGCTGAGCCGTAGAGAAGAGAATCCATATCTATGGTAGCCACACGTGTTCCACCTGTAAATGTGGTATTTGATGCGTATCCGTTTCCGTCTGCGTCTGACACAGTAGCGCCGCAAACAATATAATAGGTTTCACCCTTGTTAATGTTAGGAGCAGTAATTACTGCACACTGATAAGCCTTTTTCGGAGTAAAGGAAGCAAGTATATTTCCGCTTTTGTCATAAATTCCGATAGACGTACCCTCGTTTTGCGTACCTGTAGCCGTAAATATAGCACCTTGGTTTGTAGCATCTGACATACCCTGAGCCATGCCGTTTGCTCCCGTTGCTATAAACGTACCACCGTAGACAGATGCGCTTCTGGCATAGTCAAGGGAGCCGTTTCCACCGTTTGTAGGTCCACTTACAAGAGTTATACCACCGTTAATAACTATTGAACCGTTTGAATCTATTCCGTCGCCGTATGCATCTACAACTATATATCCGTCGGATATTACTATTTCGGCATTACTGTCACTGCCAAATCTGTCTCCACCAAAGGGACCACCCATTCCCGAGGAATCGTTGCCACCTGCCGCATTCATTCCGTCATCGGTGGCTAATATGGATATATTTCCACCGTTAATCAGTATGCGCTGAGCCTCTAAGCCCTCATAAGAATATACAATATTGATTTTACCGCCACTTATTTCCAAATCCTTGTCTGCGTGAATGCCGTCATCGTTTGTGCGAATGGTGAAATCACCCTTGGAAATCGCAATGCTGCCATTTGCGTGAACACCGTCGTCCTTACCGCTGATTTCGTACACTCCTCCAAGGATATTTATATCCGTGTTTGATTTTAAGCACTTGCCCGAGTCCGATAAGTCTGCCTGCCCCGAGGTGATTTTAAAATCTCCGTCAGCTATTTTTAATAGAGTATGGGCCTGTATTCCGTCAGAGCCGGAGCTTATTAAAAAATCGCCGCCCTCAATATATACAAAGCCACGGCTTACATCCTCTTCATTATCAGAACGGATACCGTCAGTTCCGGCAGAAAGAGTAAGGGCTGCGTCCTTTATTTTTACACAGTCCTTACCGTTTACGGCACAGGAAAGGGCAGATATGTCAAGAGCTGCGTTTACAATAATAAGGTCATCCTTGGAAACTATACCGTGCTTGTAGTTGCCCTTGACTGTCAGCTTGCCTTTACCGTTTATTGTCAGGTCGGCCTTTGAGAATATTGCGCCATCAAGAACTGAGCCATCGTCGGTGTAATCGTATCCGGTGCCGTCGCTAAGAGTGTTTTCACTTCCATCTGCAAGAGTTATAAACACTTTTTTACCGCTTTTTATATAGATTACCGGACCCTGTGTGTTGTTAAGAGTAAGATTATCAAGCACCAGCTGAACCTTTGATTCGGGAGCATCTACCGTAATCAGCATATTATTTCCCGTTCCCGAAAGAATATAAGTGCCCTCATTTGTTATTTTTATACCATCGGAATAAATTTCAACGCTATTATCTGCGCTTACCCCATTTTCACGGAAGCTGATATTTACAACGCTTGCGGACATCTCTGCTGATATATCTCTTTCTGTAAAGGTAAAATCCATACCCGATGTATCAATAGCATCAATACCGTCAGGTGTATAAAGCGT
Organism: Clostridia bacterium; assembly: GCA_017457545.1. Next base: position 3,574 of record JAFTHF010000303.1, on the reverse strand, counting down.
ACCCGTATCGCTGCCACCGTCACCACAGGCACTAAGAGACAGAGCAAGTATAGATATAATTATGATCAAAATAAATCTTTTCATTTTATACCTCTTTGTTTAGTATGTATTTAGTATATCTCTGTTACTTTAAGCAAAGCTAAAATAAAAACAAAAATACCTCCATTAGCGTAGTGCTTTTCAAGACACTACGCAGCGATATAAATCCCTATGGGATTTGCGATATACGCTGATGCGTTCGATATATGCTGACGCACTCGATATGCTCACTTCGTGAGCGTGGATTTATATCATATCGTGCTTGAGCAAAGCGAAAGCATATCGAAGTTGCCGAAGGCAAATATATCGAGCCGAGAAATGCGAGGCATATCGTCAATTGAATCGGGGCATTTGTGAACATAAATGCATTGTTAAAAATAAAAGGACAGAGAGTGCAAAAGCATTCTCTGTCCTTATCTAAGGAGTAGGGCAAAGCCCTAAAGTATGTATCTATTTGTTTTCCTTTGTATCGGTGCTTTCCCCACAGCAGGATGAACAGGAGGAGCAGCAGCCACTGCAGCCACCATTATTGCTTGAGGAATGACAGGATCCACTATCGGGACAGCCGATACATTTTTTACCGCTTTTCTTTGCCTTTACTATGTAAGCCACAGCTCCACCGATAATAAGACAAATTGCAGCAATTACAATAAAATCTATAAGTTCCATATTTTTACCTTAAACGTTAGCAGCTTCCTTCTTCTCCTGTGCCTTAAGCTCAGCCTCAGCCTTGAACTGCTTCTGCTTCTTCAAAATAATAGCTGTAATAACAGCTGCAGCAGTAAGCACAAATCCCCAACCGAGAATAGGCATCCAGATGCTATCAAACTTAGCTGTCTTTGAGAATACTGTGCCGAAGAAGTTTACAATAAAGCCGATGGAGTAGCCAACGGAGAACTGAAGACCGATGCCGGCAAAGAGCCACTTTTTGCTCTTGATTTCAGAGTTCATAGCACCGATAGCTGCAAAGCAGGGAGGTGTAAAGAGGTTGAACATAAGGAATGCAAGGGCGGCAGCCTTGGAAATACCGAGAACTGCAGCTACGTCAGCGCCTGCGCCTGCAATCATTTCAAGCTCCTCAAGGTCGAAGAAGTTGGATATGCCGTAGCATACAGCAAGAGTACCAACTACGTTTTCCTTAGCGATAAAGCCTGTGATTGATGCAGCGGCAAGCTGCCAGGCAACTACACCTACAACAGGTGCAAATATGTAAGCAAAGGGGGTAGCGATTGTGGCAAGGATAGATGTGCTTTCCATGCCCTCCTCAATTACCTGAAGTCTCCAGTTGAAGTTCTGCATTACGTGAACAACGAAGTTACAAACAAGAATTACAGTTCCTGCCTTAACAATGAATGCCCAACCACGCTGACACATGGAAAGCGCAGCCTTTTTAATGCTGGGCAGCTTGTATTCGGGAAGCTCCATGATAAAGAAGGACTTTTTATTCTTGTAGCCTGTGATAAGATTAATAAGAAGTGCGCAAAGGAAGATAATTACAATACCTACAAAGTACATAAGCGCACCAACCCAGGGGCCGCTACCGAAGAATGCGCCTGCAAAAAGTGAAATTACAGGAAGCTTAGCGCCACAGGGCATAAAGGGTGTGAGCATAGCAGTAGATCTGCGCTCTCTTTCGTTTCTGATTGTACGGCACGCCATAACACCGGGGATAGCGCAGCCTGTACCTATAATAAAGGGGATAACTGATTTACCTGAGAGGCCAACCTTTTTGAATATGGGGTCAAGGACAACTGTTGCACGTGCCATATATCCGCAGTCCTCAAGGAGAGCAATAAGGAAGTACATTACCATAACAAGAGGCAAGAAGCCAACTACGGCAATCACACCGCCTATAATACCGTCAATAAGAATAGATGCGAAGATGGAGTCGCTGTTGATAGCACCTGCAAGGGCCTCCTGACCTGCTGTAAGCCAGCCTGTAATAAGGTCTGCAAGCCATACGGCAGGACCTGACTGGGAGATCCAGAATACTGCAAACATAACAGCTGCAAAAATCGGAATACCGAACCACTTGTTTGTAAGAACCTCATCAACCTTATCCTGCTTGTTTGTTTCGTTTGTGTGTACCTTTCTTGTTTCAACAGACGCTACAACACCGTTTACAAACCGGAATCGGTTTCTGTCCGCAGCCTCAACCACCGCCTTATCAGTAAGGTCAATATTGCCTTGAGTATAGGGTGATTTCTGACCCTTACCTATAACATCTACCACAGCTGCAATAACGTTTTTCAAGCCCTCTGATGATGTGGATATTGTTTCCACAACAGGACAGCCAAGCTTTTTCGAGAGGGCGTCAACATCAATAGTTGTTTCCTTTTTCTTGTTGATGTCGGACTTGTTAAGTGCTACAACAACAGGAATGCCAAGCTCCAAAAGCTGAGTGGTGAAGAAAAGGCTTCTGCTGAGGTTAGTGCCGTCTACGATATTAATAATCGCATCCGGATTTTCTTCCTTTACATAAGCACTTGTAATGCTTTCCTCAGATGTAAAGGGTGACATGGAGTATGCGCCGGGCAGGTCTACTGCAACAAGCTCATTTTCTCCCTTGTAAAATGCCTTTTTAATGGGGTGCTCCTTTTTGTCAACGGTAACGCCTGCCCAGTTGCCCACCTTTTCATTCTTACCGGTAAGGGCATTGTACATGGTGGTTTTACCGCTGTTGGGGTTACCCGCCAAAGCAATTCTCATGTTCGGTTTCCTCCAAAAAATCTCTATTTTCACAAAAATGTAAACCAAATCAATTCGGTTAGCGCTTGCTAACTGATTTTTCAAAAAAAGAAGAAGAAAATTTCTTCTTTTTAAATTAAAATGGCATCAGACAGATTGTTATCAATATTGTATCTGCCGTCCTTGATGGCAACTACACAGCCGCTTTTGCGACGCTTGATTACCGTAATAGTCTCACCGCTGAAGCAACCAAGTGAAAACAAAAATGCATTAAGCTCTTCGTCGTCTGTTTCAATAGACTTAATGATATATTCCTTTCCTTCCTCAGCACTGCGTAAGGTCATGGCAATCTCCTTAAAAAATCATTAGTTAGCCTCTGCTAACGTCTAGATTATAGCACCATAAAAATCATTTGTCAAGTAAAAAATTCAACTTTTTTGAAAATTTATCCATATAAACAAAGCAAGGGGCAGAGCAGGGACAGTATATGCACATTTTTTACAAATGGACGGGATTATACAATATGCGCCTCACGGTATTTCATTATTTTATAGAGGATATAGTCACGTGTTACGGTTTCATCCTTCAGAAAATCAACGAAGGAGGGAATATTGTCATAAAATATTCTGTCAAGCTCCTCCTTTGTAAAATGCTCACTGCCCATAATGGTTTTTACAAGCATTGAGGTAACACCGAGAAAGTACAGCCTTAATCTGTTGTCCTGCTCCTTAGTAAAGGAGCGCACACTCATATACTCAGCCATAGCACGGACGAATTCCATACCGTAATTGTACATTACATCATATAAATATGTAGCATACGATGAGGAGAAGATGCTTTTATAAAT
>JAFTHF010000302.1 GCA_017457545.1 Clostridia bacterium | reverse complement strand
ATATCCATAGCCGCAACGGTCTTGCCGTCGTCGTTAAGACGCATATAGAACGCCTTGATGTCAGCAGGATAATCGGTTACGAATACGGGCTTACCGAATACCTCCTCAGTAAGATATCTTTCATGCTCAGTCTGCATATCGATACCCCACTTAACAGGATAGTCAAACTTCTTACCACTCTTTTCAAGGATTTCAATAGCCTCAGTATATGTTACATGACCAAAATCATTCTCTACAAGGTTGGTAAGACGGGAGATAAGTGTGTTATCAACAAACTTGTTGAAGAACTGGATTTCTGCAGCGCAGTTTTCCATTACGTACTTAACAACGTACTTAATCATATCCTCTGCAAGACGCATATCGTCCTTAAGATCTGCAAATGCAATTTCAGGCTCCATCATCCAGAACTCAGCTGCGTGACGGGCTGTATTGGACTTTTCTGCACGGAAGGTAGGACCGAAGGTATAAACATTTGCAAATGCCATTGCATATGTTTCTGCGCTGAGCTGACCGGAAACAGTAAGGTTTACACTCTTACCGAAGAAGTCCTGAGAGTAGTCAACCTTGCCATCCTCTGTCTTAGGAAGGTTTTCCATATCAAGAGTAGTAACACGGAACATTTCACCTGCGCCCTCACAGTCAGAGCCTGTAATAATAGGTGTATGAACGTATACAAAATTTCTCTCATTGAAGAACTTATGAATAGCAAAGGCAGCAACAGAGCGAACTCTGAATACAGCGCTGTAAAGGTTTGTTCTGGGTCTTAAGTGAGCGATGGTACGGAGAAACTCTGCAGAGTGTCTCTTCTTCTGCAAGGGATAATCAGGAGTTGATGCGCCCTCAACAGTAACGCTCTTTGCCTTGATTTCAAAGGGCTGCTTAGCCTCGGGAGTAAGCACAAGTGTACCTACAACAACTAAAGATGCACCTACATTCTGCTTAGCGATTTCCTTATAATTATCAAGAAAAGCCTCTTCAAATACTACCTGCATATTTGAAAAATAGCTTCCGTCATTTAATTCAATAAAGCCAAAGGCATTGCTTGCACGGATAGTTCTTACCCAACCGCAAACGGTAATTTCCTTATCGGCATAAAGCTCAGGATTTTTAAAAACCTCTTTAACAGTAGTTCTTAACATTTTCTTTTCCTCTTAGTGTTATAATAATAAAATATAATAAAGTATTGTACCACAGCTTTTATTATTTTACAATAACTTTATGTTATTTTTTCCAAAAAAGTGTAACTTCTCTCAGCAAATCATTAGCATTGTTAAGATATTTTATATGATGCCAGTATTCAGGCATAAGCATTTTGTATTCCTCTGTGCCGAATCGGTCATCAATCAGGACTACAACACCTCGTTCATTTTCGCTTCTTATTACTCTTCCTGCTGCCTGAAGCACCTTATTCATACCCGGATAGGTATATGCGTATGCATATCCGTTTTCTCTTGTATTATCAAAATATTCCTTGATAATGTTAAGCTCGGAGCTGATGGTCGGAAGTCCTACGCCAACTATAATAGCGCCTATCAGACGTTCACCCTGAAGGTCAATGCCCTCCGAGAAGCTGCCTCCCATTACGCAAAAGCCCACCTGTGTGCATTCGCACTTATCGTCAAAGGCATCAAGAAAGGCACGCTTTGCCCCCTCGGACATACTCTTTATCTGAGTTATCACCTTACTTTGAGGATACTTCTTTTCAAAGATATCCTTAACCTCAGTAAGATAGGAATATGAGGGGAAATATACAATATAGTTGCCCTTTTTACCTGCTATGCTTGCCCTTATTACATTGGCAACGGTAAGGGCACTTTTCTTTCTGTCATCATACCTTGTGCTTACATTATTTACGCCGATAAGACACAAATTTTCCCTATCGTACGGTGATTTCAAGTCCAAGGTGGTAGACTTTCCACAACCTAGAATATCGGAAAAGTATTCAAGAGGGGTTAAAGTTGCAGAGAACAAAATCGATGAAATACCCTTTTTCATAGCCTTATCAAGCATATATGAAGCATCAAGACATAGAAGTCTTAAGGTAACCTCATCGTTGTGTGCCTCAATGTAAAGCTTAAAGCGTTTATCAAAAATCTCGCAAACCCTTATAAAGTGCTTAACCTTGAAATAGATATCGTTAAGCTCCTCATCAAAGAAATTTGTGATAAAAATTTTATCAATAACCTTGGTAAAGGGGATAAAATCCGTAAGAATATCCTCGGGCAGCTCAGATGTTATATAAAAACCGTAAAATTCATCCTCTATCTCCTGCTTTTCTGTCATGGCAAGGGCATGAAGAGTATCAAATTTTGACAAAACATCGCCACAGGCACGGGAAAATTTAGGAAACTGGGGAAATTTATTCTCTATTTTTGCAAAATCCGAACGAGTTAATGTGGCTGAGTACATTTCCCTTGCTCTGTCCGGTAAGTTATGTGCCTCATCTATTAAGAACACATAATTAGCATCGGGAGCTGTAAAATAACGTCTGAAATATACCTGAAGATCAAAAAGATAGTTATAGTCACAAACTATCAGCTCACACCATTCGGAAAGCTCCAGAGTTAATTCATAGGTGCAAATAGAATATTTATCTGCAATTTTGTCAATTATATCCTTTGTGTAGGTGCGATAGTTATTTAAAAGCTCAGCAAGGGCGAAATTGATTTTATCGTAAAATCCCCGACTACGTGTACAGTTTTCTACCTTACACTTGCGTCTGTCCTTAGCATTTGGACCCTTACAGCACTTCTCCTTTGAGCTTATAAGTATAGCACGAAAATCTGGAATATTCTTTCTCATAATATCAATGGCATTAAGGGCTGCGTAGGCTGTTGTCGCCTTGCCTGTAAGGTAAAACACCTTATCGCAAAAGCCCTCGCCAATAGATTTGATTGACGGATATATAGATGCCATAGTCTTGCCTGTACCTGTTGGCGCCTGAACAATTAAGCGCTTATGGGTACGGATAGAGCGGAAGGTATCAAGGATAAATTCCTTTTGTGACTGACGTACGCCTGAAAACGGGAAATGAAGCGCTTTTAGCTGAGGCAAGCATTTTGTGTGTCTATCTCCTATTATTTTAACAAATGGGGACAGCATATCCACAAGATTATCAAAGTGAATCATCGCTTCCTCACGGTAGCATCTTTGCTCAAAGGTGCGCTCTTCGTCGTGCTTTTCACCAAAATAAACGACACGTATCTCCACATAATTACCGCCAAGGCGCTGCATAACTATATGAGCTGAGCATATTGCAGAGGCAATTGCAATATCTAGCTCACCATTATTAATTTTTTCAAGGCTATACGGAACTGTATACACCTTTTCTACTGTGTATACTCCGTTATCCTCTTTTCTTATTCCCTCGGGATAGGTATAAACTGTCAGATTATAGCCCTCACATACAGTTGAATAGGTATATGCATCAACTATATTTGGCTTATCCTCAAAGAGCCTATGCGACACTATAGTTGAGCCTGCCTTACTGCCGTACTCCCCTGCAGTCTCGATATCTCCACCTCTTAATACATATGAGCACAGCTCGTAT
>JAFTHF010000301.1 GCA_017457545.1 Clostridia bacterium | reverse complement strand
TGCTGTAACATCTATAGGTCTCGGAACAATTTCAAGAGTTCCCTTATATGTGTGAATTTCATAATACTGACTTGCATCAGTACCGTCGGCTGTAGTTATCTTAACGCTTCCCTCAACAATTGAATTATCAGCTGTTCCAACATCTGTAATTTCACCTGTTGTTTCTGCTGTGAGAATATGGAATGAGAGAAGATTTTCAACATCGTATTTCTCGCATGTAAATGGCGTACCGTCATATTCTCTTGTGTCAGATCCTGCCGTAACATATACATTTCTCTTTGTTATTTCAAGCTGTCCGTACGAATAGGCGATGCTATAGTTATCGCTGTAATCCTTATCTCCGTTCATTATCTTAACAGTCAACTCGTTTGCCTTGCTTCCTATTTCGGTAATTTCTGCATAGGTTACAACCTCAATAGTGTCGCCGTATGCAAGAGCAAAAGCACTTATAAATGTATAATGCTGATAAGAATGAGATAGTGAATCATATTCCCATGTCTTATTATCTGTCAAAAGGTGTATTGGACGGGGTGTAATATTCAAGGTACCGTATACAAAGGTTATGTCGTAATTTGAGGTTACGTCATATTCTGTTTCGTTTTCAAGAATCTTTAGCTGCACCTCATTGTCTACACCGCTATCCCATACTGTTGTAACACCGGTTGAATCAATATAATGTATATACTGATTAGCAATTAAGTCCCTACTTGGAATAACGAGCATGCTTTTATGCTCTTCTCCGTTATACACCCAAGTGCCATCTGAGGTTGTAAGGGTAATTTCATAGGGTAATATGCTTATTGTACCGTATGAATATGAAATATCGTAGTTTTCGGTTACATCATAGCCGGTTTCATCGTCAATAGCACGTTCAACCTTGTTTTCCTTATTTCCTTCCTTCACCTCTGTAACGGTCTCCTCGTATATCAAATAGGAAAGGTGACCATCAATTAATGGGGTGGTATCGGAAATGGTATAATCGCTTCTTGAATGGGTCTTGCCGTCATATATCCATTTGTCCGTTTCAGTGCTTACAGAAACAGGGCGCTTAAGTATTTCAAGCTCACCGTATTTGTAGGAAATAATATAGTTTTCAGACACGTCCTCGTTGTTTTTACCTTTTATAACAGCGGTAAGCTCATTGTCCTTTATTCCCTCTGTAGCATATTTGATTTCGGTATATGTATCAATCTCAGCCTTATGTCCGTCTACAAGAGCTATTTCTGATGTAACATCAAATCCCTTATGGAAGTGAATTATATCATCATATACCCAGCTTTGGTCTTCGGATGTAATTTCTATCCTGCGACAATCAATTACAAGGGTACCGTATGTGTAGCTTATATCATAGTTTTCAGACACGTCCTCGCCATTTTCATCCTTAACAATGATTACAAGCCTGTTTTCCGTCGGACCGTCCGAAACATTTTTAACCCTTGTCTCTACTGTCTTAACCTCTGTTGTATGGTTAAAGCCAAGAGTTGTGTTATCTGTAAGGTTATGCTCCCTACATTCATGATAGCTATCATCATAAGTCCATTCATTAGACCCTGTTGCTATCTTAATATATCTTTTTGTTACTGTAAGAGTAGAGCCCTTATAGGTAATAACGTAGTTTTCAAGCTCTACTGTGCTTTCACCGTCCATAATAACAAGGGTTCCGTCTACTATTGCAGATGCTGAGGTTCCCACATTCTTCTGAGAGCCTACAAGCTCTGCTGTGGCAGTTTGACCGTTTGCAAGCTCGCTGCAATCTATGCTGCTTGCATAAAGGTCTGTTCCGTCATAAACCTTTGTCTCAGGATTTGGAGCAAGAGTAACACTTAAGGGCGTAACCTTAAGCTTTCCTATATTGGAAATAGATATATCGTAGTTAGCTGTAACATCTCTGTCGCCATCCTTAACCGTTAAGGTTATTATATTATCTACCTCACCCTCACTAACATTTGTAACTGTTGTGTAGGTATCAACAGATGATTCATGACCGCTAACAAAAGGTGTTTTATCACTTACTGTGTATCCCTTATCTGTCTGCGCCTTACCGTTATACACAAATACTTTGTCATTTGTAATAATCTCGATAGGCTTAGGTGTAACAGTAAGCTCACCGTATGTATAAGTAATTTCATAATTCGATGTAACATCCTCGCCATCTCCGTTCTTAATAACAAGTGATAGCATATTTTCTGTCTTTTCACTGTTTACATCAGTAATTTGAGTATTATCTGTAGCCTCGGCACTGTCGCCCTCTGCCAGCTTGGTGTCAGAGGTAATATCGAACTCCGGCATACCGTGGCTTTCTCCGTCATATACCCATTCGCCATCCTTAGATGTTACAGAGATTTGTCTCTTTAACACCGTAATATATGCTTCGGATACAAATATGGAGTAATTATCTGTCTTATCATTACCGTCGCTGTCTGAAATCTTAAAAGTGAGAAGATTTTTCACCTTGCCACTATTCACTACATTTGTATGAGTGTTTATCTCTGCCTTGTGTCCATCCACAAGAGGAGTTTCCTCATTTACGGTAAATTCCTTGTTAGAGTGCTCCTTGCCGTCATAAACAAACTCCTTGTCGGAAACATCTATTCTGACAGGACGCTTGTTTACTGTAAGTGTTCCCTCTACTACATTTATATCGTAATGAATGGAAACGTCTATGTTGTCCTTAGTAAGCACAGCAAATGTAGGCATATTGTCCTTTTCACCCACATCTGTAATGTAATCCTTAAATGTACCTACCAAAATGTCCGTGCCATTATTTGCAAGTGTACCTGCTGTAAGCTCATATACCTCGTGCTTAAAGGGTAGGCCGTTGTAGATTTGGTCTGCGTCCTCAACGGTAATGGTAATACTCCTTTTATTAAAGGTAATCTCGCTCTTAACAGGATTTATTGTATACGCATATGTAATATCCTCACCTGCAGAGTTTGTAATCACTACCGAAGATGCTACCGCTGCAATATTTGTCTTCTCAAGAGATATATCGTCATATGCGAACTGGCTGCAAGAGATCTTATCCCCGTTTAACAAATCTGCTGACACGCTAGGTAATTCTCCGTACATAACGGTTTGCTGCTCTACCCTTACATCAAGGACCCTTGGTAACACAGTAAAGCTGTGTACATCACCGTACCTTGGATTACCGAAGGATGACTCCGATACTGCTCTTACATAATACGTACCGGGATATATGGGAGCAGAGGTTGAAAAGCTGGCAAAGTCTGCATCCTGTGAGAATTGATAGGCTACTCCCTCAAACACAGCCCCTGCCTCATAAACAAATTCCTCACCGTATGTAAGGGATGTAGGACATTCTACCTCGTCGTAAACATGACCCTGTATTCCAAGATAACCTGATGTTAATGCCAGACAAACAGACACGACAGAAATGATCAACACGCGAAAACGCTTGATCGTTTTAAGAATATTAGCAATAAAAGATATTCTTTTGTAATATTTTCCGTACTGCATATTTCTCTGCTTTCTTTATTTTTTCTTGGGAGTTACAAAAAGAACTCCGTTTTCATATGTTATCTTGTAATTAGCTGTAACGTCCTTGTTAAGTACGTTAACAATTTTAACTGATTTAATTGAATTTTCACTCTTACCTATCTTGGTTTGTGAGCCCTTTATTTCTATTTCTATAAAATTCTTCTCTCCAAGCTCTCCGTCCAAGCTATAGCCACTGTTTACAAGAGGCTCTCCGTCATATTCCTTTGTATCTGAGTTAGCTACTATATGTATCTCCCTCTCTGTTACCTTGAGAGTGCCATACTTTGAGTTAATCTTATAAAAGCTTGTAACATCGGCTCCGTTTTCATCGCAAACAGTTATATTATAGGTGTTTATACCGATTCCAACATACAATGCTTTTCCTGTGGTAACAAGCTTTGAAACCTTATGACCGTAGGAAAGCTCTCCCTCATAGCTGCACTCCTCAGAGGTGTGCTCAAAGCCGTCGTATACTGTCTCTAAAGAGCCTGTGGAAACTGTAAGCTCGGAAATATATACCTGAACCTTACCCGTGTTGAATTTAAGCTCGAAAAGCTCAGTTACATCCTGACCGTTTTTATCGTAAATTATCAGGGATTCAATTGTACTATTTGTAATTCCAAGCTCTGTCCTCTCGCCGTTGACCTTCGCCTCATATGTGTATCCCTCTTTTATAAGGGCCTCTAAGCCTACTATTTCATTTGTTGCGACAAGAGCCTTGCCATCGTACTTTTTATACACATTGACAGGACGAACGTTAATTAGGTTTTTGTTCTCCTGAGCATAGCCACCTTCACTGCTGAAGCCATCTCCGCTGCCTGTTACCTCAACGGGCATCCAGCCTATCTCATCTATATAGATTTCCACCCATGCGTGTGCCTGCATATTGGAAACCTCCGCCCACTGACCCTCTACGGCATTAGCCATAAAGCCTGTTACGTATCTTGCAGGAATTCCAAGGGCTCTGTAAAACATAACGCCGGCTGAGGCATAATGCTGACATATGCCCTCCTTATACTTATCAAGAAAGGCTATTACAATATTATCCTCGCTGTCAAGCCCTCTGTCATATTTCAAGCTGTAATGTGCAGAGTTTCTTATATATTCAGCTACATTTTCGATAATATTATCATCATCCTTTGAAAAGCCTGTTTTCTCAATAACACCGTCAAAATATGCCTTTGTTCCGTCATCAATGGTAAGATACTTGGAATATACAAATTTTCTATATTCAAGCTCATCATCTGCATATTCGCCCAAGCTGCCCTTAATATGCTCTCCGTATCCCACGTAGTCATAGTAATACATCGAATAAGCATTCTCCGAGCCACTATAAACGGTATCGCTTATCTGAATATCATAGATATGCCTTTCAAGAGAGGTGAAATAAGGCAAAAGATACGGACATTCCTCTATTTCCTCTATTGACAGGGCTATACTCTTTCCACCGTTATTTGCAATAGCAATGCTTGCAAGGTAATTCATGCTGTATACCTCATCAAGAAGCTTGTTGTAGGTTACTGCCTCTGTCCAGCCCTTGCCTGTATAATCACCGTAATTCATATTGCGAAGATATACTGTACCGCTTGCATCCGATTTGATGCGAAGCATTGGTATAATCTCCATATTGGCATCGGGACCTGAAATCTGAGTTCCGTTTTTCTCAGTTTCATTTTCAGGATTACCCTCTCCCTCGCCATCTTCCTTATCCTCCTCATCGGCAGATGAGCTGCCTGTTACCTCAACCGCTATCCAACCGATACCGTCAATATAAACCTCTGTCCATGCGTGAGCCTGCTTTGAGGTTACCTCAGCCCAGGTATCAGCTGTCGTACTTGCGGAATATCCTACTGTGTATCTGGCAGGAATGCCAAGTGAACGGAAAAGAAGTGTGGCTGCTGATGCATAATGCTGACAAATTCCTTCCTTATATGTTTCAAGAAAGGCTATTACCTTATTGTCCTCATTATCAAGTGCCTTATTATATTTAAGATTATATTTTGCTGCATTTTGAATATATGATGCTACCTTAGCTACAATATCACCGTCATCCTTGCTGAAGCCCTCTTTGTCAATAATGGACTTCATATATTCCTCGGTTTCATCGTCTATATGAAGATAGCTTTCATAAACGAACTCTCTGTACAAAAGCTCATCCTGTGT
>JAFTHF010000300.1 GCA_017457545.1 Clostridia bacterium | reverse complement strand
GTATACCGTATGCTACCTTTGCGCACATAAGCACGATGAAATCATCTCCCTTAACGAAACAAAGCATCCAGTAAAAAGCATTTTCAGAGTTGGCTTTGCCTCCCTTCTTGCACTCCGTCGTGTAGCTACAATTATATTCTCTGCAGCATACTCCCTTACCTTTGGTAAACACGAATTTCAGGATAACAAGTTTGACTTTGACTTAAGAGTTGACTTCCTTGACCTTTGTGCACAGTTCTTCCTTGGCTCCTACGATACAGTCCGTCCCGAGGGCTCACCCAATGTATATTGCGGTATGCTTACCCTCTTTATGATACCTCTCTACTTTATTTCAAGAAAGGTTACCCCACGACACAAGGTGGCTTACGGCTCACTTTGTGCAATATTTATTGCAAGCTTCTCTGTTAACGCTATCGACCTTGTATGGCACGGCTTCCAGATGCCTGTATGGCTTAATTACAGATACAGCTTTATGTTTACCTTTGTGCTTCTTACTATGGCGTACAGAGGCTATGAATATCTTAAGGAAACTGATTTCAAGTTTATTTTCCAAATCGGTATTCTTCTTATTTTCACCCTTATGTTTATGCAGAAGCTGGTGGAAATTCAAAGATACAAGTCAGGTGGCGTTTTGGTTGAGGATACAATGCCCGATTATGAGTTTATCTGGGTGTCTATATTCTTTATCGCCCTTTATCTTGTATTCCTCTATTTTGCAAAGAACCCAAAAAGCCTTAAGCAAACTGCGGCATCTGCCCTTTTAGTCCTTGTTCTCTTTGATACAGGTATCGGCGCAGGTATGAGCTGGGGACATGAGGTATATGAGGTTGGATATGCATTCAGAAACTCCCACGTGCAGTTCCTTGACGACCTTCAGCCTACGGTTGATGAAATCAAGGAGAGAGACCCCTCCTTCTACAGAATGGAAAAAACCCAGTACAGAAAGAACAACGAAAACCTTGCCCTTGATATAAACGGATTTGCGTCCTCTACCTCTACTCTTAACGCAAACGTTATTGAGCTGCTTCACAATATGGGCTTTGCAGCTAATTCCCACTGGGCAAAATATTTTGCAGGCAACGAAATCGTTGACTCGCTCTTCGGTGTAAAATATGTTATCTCCGATGACAAAACCTCTGTAAGCAATCTTTACGATAAGTCTGTAAGCGCTGACGGCTTGCCCGTTTATACTAACCCTTACGCGCTTTCCATTGCTTACGCAGCCCACCCCAATGCAAAAAATCTTATTCTTTCACAGCCTATAAGAATTTCACCCTTTGTTTATCTTGAGGGTATGCTTGCTAATCTTTCCGGTATAAAGGACCTTCAGGTTTTTGAAAATTGCACCTACTCCACTTCATTTGTAAAGACAAATAACTGTACAAAGTCCCTTTCCGGTAACGGTGTAAGATATAAGAGAAGCAACAGCGAAATTCCCGCATCCTTTACCTACACGGTAACCGCTAAGCGTGACGGCTGTATTTATATGCACTTCCTCTCTAATCTTTACAACAAGAAGATGACCTATTATGTAAACGACGAAAAGATTTCCACCTTCTTTGATACCGATACTAACAGAATTCACAATATCGGTACATTTAAGGCAGGAGAGGTAATTACCGTTAAATTTGAGTTTGACGCTGATACTATCAGCTACTACACAGATGCTCCCATTTTTGTACAGACCAACCCCGATACCTTTAAGGCAGCAATGGACAAGCTTGATGACGGTAATCTTATGATTACAGATTACTCCGACACAAGAATTGAGGGTACACTTACTGCAAAGGACGGTGAGTTTGTATTTACAACTATCCCCGACGATAAGTACTGGAGAGTTTATGTTGACGGCGAAAGAGTGGAAACCTACTCTACAATGGAAACACTTCTTGCCTTTGATGTTGACGCAGGTGAGCATGAAATCAAGATGGTATATGTATCTATGCCATTCTATATCGGTCTTGCCGTAAGCGCATTCGGTATTGGCTTATTCGTTCTCTTTATTCTTCTTGAAAGAAAGAAGGGCTGGAAGCTTATTCCCGTTTTCGTAATGGAAAATAAGGAAAAAGAGGCTGAAATCCCCGAGGACGTAGCTGAAATTGATGAAAGCAATGCTGAAATGGCAGAGGCTGAAAAAACAACAGAAGAAACTAACGAGGAACAATTATGATATATCACGTAAACGGCATACTGGAATACTGTGAGCCCGGCTTCTGCGTAATCGATTGTGCAGGGGTGGGCTACAAGCTGACAGTAAGCGACAACACCTTCTCTGCAATTTGCTCCCATATCGGAGAGAGGGAAAAGCTTTTTGCAAATCTTCAGGTCCGTGAGGACGGAGTTGAGCTGTTTGGCTTTAAAACAAATGATGAAATGCAGGCATTCAAGCTTCTTATTACGGTTTCGGGCGTAGGCCCTAAGGCTGCTATGGCGATTCTTTCTCTTCTCACCCCCGACCGTCTTTCTCAGGCTATTGTAGCTGAGGATATTAAGGCTATTTCAAAGGCAAACGGTGTAGGCGCAAAGACGGCTGCACGAGTTGTGCTTGAATTAAGAGATAAGGTGGCTAAGCAGTATTTTGCACCCACAGCATCAGCTAATGTCGGTGCTGCCCCTGTTGTTACCAAGGGTAAGGGCAATCTTTCTGAAGCCCTTGATGCCCTTGTGGTTCTTGGCTATACACGTACAGAGGCACAAAAGGCACTTACAGGCATTGATCCTAAGCTTGATGTAGAAAAAATTATTCCCTTGGCACTTGCCAAGCTCCTTTAATGAGGTGTTGCTATGATTGAAGAAGTAGAATTTGACTTTGAAAACAGAATAGTATCAACTGAGGCCTCAGGAGAGGATACAGATGTTGAAATAAGTCTTCGTCCTAAGGTCTTTGAGGAATATATAGGTCAGGAAAAGGTCAAAGACCTTTTAAAGGTCTATATTGAGGCTGCCAAGGGTAGAGGCGATTCCCTTGACCATGTGCTTCTCTATGGCCCTCCCGGTCTTGTTAAGACTACTCTTTCCGGTATTATTGCCGCCGAAATGGGAGTAAACTTCCGTGTAACCTCCGGTCCTGCAATTGAAAAGCAGGGCGACCTTGCAGCTATACTTACTAACCTTGCCCCAGGAGATGTGCTTTTTATAGACGAAATTCACCGTCTTTCCCGTTCTATTGAGGAAATTCTTTATCCTGCAATGGAGGACTATGTCCTTGACATAATTATCGGTAAGGGTCCTGCGGCACGTAGCATTCGTGTTCCACTTCCTAAGTTTACCCTTGTAGGCGCAACCACAAGGGCAGGTCAGCTTACCACACCTCTTCGTGACCGTTTTGGCGTACTTCTTAAGCTGGAGCTTTACTCTCATGAGGAGCTTGCTACCATCGTTAAGCGCAGCGCAGGACTTTTAGAGGTGGAGATTACCGATGACGGCGCATTTGAGATTGCCTCCCGTTCAAGAGGAACACCGCGTATTGCCAACAGACTTTTAAAGCGTGTGCGTGACTATGCACAGGTTAAGGGCGATGGCGTAATCAATATTGATATGGCAAAGAAGGCACTTGAGGCACTTGAAATTGACCACCTTGGTCTTGATAATACGGACAGACGTATGCTTGAAACTATTATTAAGTTTTATGACGGTGGCCCTGTTGGACTTGAAACCCTTTCTGCCACTATCGGTGAAGAAAGCATTACCATTGAGGATGTATATGAGCCTTATCTTATGCAAATCGGATTTTTAAGCCGTACTCCCCGTGGCAGATGCGTAACACGTCTTGCCTATGAGCATCTGGGAATTCCCTTTATAGGACAGGTAACTCAGATAAAAATTGATTAAACAAGAAAAACCCGACACAGTGTCGGGTTTTTTATTATATTTTCGCTTTTTTTCGTATCTGTACAGATACAAAATAGGACAGGGACACAAAAAGTAAATCCTTGAAAATATAGGGCAAGGATACAAGCACAAATGCTGAAACAAGGTTGTTTGAGGAAAGAGACATATACCAGATTATACCGAAAATATGGCACAAAATTACACCTATTATACCAAGTAGGATTCCAAGCTTTTTATCTCTTATTATTCCACATAAAATCACAAGAGGAATAAAGCCGAATACAAATCCGCCGCTATACCCTACAAGAACTGAGATGCCACCCTGAAATGATGAGAATACTGGTGCGCCAACTGCCCCTAGGGCTATGTATACTATAATTGCAACAAATCCTTTTTTATATCCGAGAATGTATCCGCACATTGCAACTGCAAATGTTTGCAGAGTGATGGGCACAAGGCTTGGCATAGGAATAGCAATCTGGGATACAATGGCGATTACGGCAACAAAAAGAGCCACATAGGTTATATCCTTTATCTTCTCTTTTCTCATTTTATTCTTGCCCTCGCATCTCCGGAATTGAAGGTAAGTGCTTTGCCGTCCCTTTCAATTACAAGCTCTGCATTTTCGTTTATATCAACGCAGACGCCCGATATGATTTCGTCGCCTCTGTATATATCAACCATCTTGCCTATAAGGTTTGATTTTTCTCTGTAAGCTTTAATATATGACCTGTTCTCAATATTCCTGTAATAAGCAAGGAAATTATTAATAATTGAAGCAATAAGTCGGTTTTTTGTGCCTACGGGTGCGTTTTTTTCGTACAAGGAGGTGGCAATATCCTTTATTTCGTCACTAAATCCACCCTTTGGCTCAGTCACGTTAATTCCTATTCCGATAACTGCATAGTCAAGCTGCTCACAGCTAAGGGTGGCTGCCTCAGTTAAGATGCCACACACCTTTTTATTTTCTATGTAGATATCGTTTACCCATTTTATGCCTGTTTTGATATTGCATATCTCCTCTATTGCATTACTTACGCTGACTGCGCCTATAACCGTAATATCAATACAGCGTGAGGGGGAAAGCTCAGGACGGAGCAAAAGGGACATATAAATGCCGTTTTCCTCATTTGAAATAAAGCTTCTGCCCATTCTTCCCCGACCCTGTGTCTGCTTTTTTGCAATTACAAGGGTATTCTCAGGGCAACCCCTTGAGCCTAGCTGCTTTGATACGTTATTTGTGGAGTCGGCAGTATCAAGGAGAATAATATCTATGCTTTCCTTTACATATTTTTTGATTTCATCAGGAGAAATAATATCTGTATGCTTCATAAATCTCCTTATATTCTTGCTGTGGGGAATTCACGCAAGAAATAGATGTTTTTTGTTTTGGCTGTAAATTCTCTGCCGTTTAAATAAGATAGCTCGTCCTCTGCCTTACCGAATAGAAGCTTATAGGCATAAAGCGCCTGATGCTTATAGCCGTATTTTCTATCCTTTTCAATGGAGCCGTATTTTCCGTCTCCCAAGAGAGGATGACCGATTGATGCCATATGGGCACGAATCTGGTGAGTTCTGCCTGTTACAAGCTCTACCTTGGCAAGAGAAATACCCTTGCTTTTATTGTAATCAAGGACTGTGTAGATTGTAATAATCTCCTTTGCTCCCCTTGATTCATTTTTCAAAACCTTAACTGTATTTGTGTTATTATTTTTAATAAGGTAATCACGAAGAGTTGCATTTCTTTTTTCGGGCAAGCCGTGAATGGCGCAAAGGTAGAATTTTGATATTTTATTATCCCTGATTCTCTCATTCATAGCACGAAGGGCTATGGCATTCTTTGCTCCTATTACAATACCGCCTGTGTTTCTGTCAATTCTGTTACAGAGGGCAGGTGCAAAGGAATTTTCGGCTGTGGGGTCGTATTCACCCTTTTGGGCAAGGTATGCCTGAATATGATAAATAAGGGTATTTCTGTCAGCTGCATCTCCCTCACCGCTTGTTTTACCGTCACCGTCTCCGCTGTTGACAAGGACGCCGGGTGCCTTTTCGCAAAGGATAATGTTTTCGTCCTCATAAATAATATCAAGCTTGGGTGTGATATTAAAAAGCTCATTATCCGTTACCTTATGGGAAAACAGCTCCTCACTAAGAAACATCTGCACAGTATCCCCAAGAGCTAAAATCTGCTTTTCCTCTGCTCTTTTTCTGTTTACCTTAATCTTTTTTGTCCTTATGGACTTGTACATTAAGGATACGGGAATACCCTTAACGGTTTTTAATATAAACTTGTCAAGGCGCTGACCTGCGTCGTTTGAGTTGATTGTAAACTCTCTCATGCTTCCCATTCCCTTCAATGTTATTATTAATATTATAGAGCCTTGTAGCTTTTTTTGCAAGAGGAAATAATTTATTTCAAGTTTTTATTTACATAAGAATAAAAATATGATAAAATCTAATAAGAAAAATAAGGGAGGTGTTAATATGGCAAAAATAGGAATTTTAACTCTTGGCTGTCGAGTTAATCAGTATGAAAGCGATGCCATAATGCAGGAGCTGTCTAAAATGGGCATGGAAATTTCCGATGCTGACGAAATATGCGATGCATACATAATTAACACCTGTACCGTTACTGCTGAAAGTGACAGAAAGTCACGTCAGCTTATACGCAGATGTATTAAGAAAAATCCTTCTGCCCTTATAATTGTTACAGGCTGCTTTTCTCAGGTAAACCCTGAGGCTGCCTTATCTATTGAGGGCGTTGACTTTGTCTGCGGCAACAATGCAAAAAGCGTGATTGCAAAAAAGGTATCTGAGCTGCTTAAGGAAAGAAAAACGCCCGAATCCTATCTGCCCGATATTTTCAATTCCAAATTCGACACTATGCGTGTTGGCGCTCCTATGACAAGGACACGTGCATTTATCAAGATTGAGGACGGATGTGAGTCTAAATGCGCCTACTGCATTATTCCTTATGCAAGAGGAAATGTGCGCTCAAACCCACGTGAGTATGTAATCGATGAGGTTAAAAATATTGTAGCTGAGGGCTGCCGTGAAATAGTACTGACAGGTATTGAAACCGCATCCTACGGCAAGGACTTTAAGGACGGATATACCCTTGGAGATTTGCTTACGGAGATAAACGAAATTGAGGGTGTTGAAAGAATCCGTCTTGGCTCTCTTGACCCTGCGTCAATAACAAAGGACTTTGTAGATAAAATCAAGGTGCTGCCTAAGGTAATGAACCATTTCCATATTTCAATGCAATCCGGCTGCTCCAAAACCTTAAGAGAAATGAAGCGCAGATACAATATTGATATGGCAAAAGCAAGCCTTGACTACTTAAGACAGGAAATTCCCGAGACTATGCTCAGCGCCGATGTGATTACAGGCTTCCCTAACGAAACAAATGAGGACTTTCTTGAAACCTATGAGTTTTTCAGGAGGGAAAAATTCCTCCACCTTCACATATTTCCCTACTCTATAAGAAAGGGTACTGTGGCTGCCACTATGAAAAATCAGGTAGATGAGCAGATAAAAAAGGAAAGACTGCATACTCTTTCCGCCCTTCAGGAGAAAATCAAGGCTGAATTGCTTGCTGATTTTATAAAAATCCACAAGAGTGTAGATGTTTTGTTTGAAAATACGGTAGACGGCTATGCCTGTGGACATACTCCCAGCTTTATGGAGGTAAAGGTAAAGGCTGACTGCAGCTTAAG
>JAFTHF010000299.1 GCA_017457545.1 Clostridia bacterium | reverse complement strand
TGGGAAGGTGATAAGGAATGCTACCCCATTACTATTGATGTAAATAACAGCGCTCTTTTTGTAAAAGGGAAAAATATTTGTATTTGCCCGGATATAATTTTCCCCATAATGCACGGTGAATACTGTGAGGACGGAGCTATGCAGGGCTTTTTTGATATTTTAGGCTTTGATTATGTTGGCTGTGGCAAGGAAGCATCGGTTATCGGCATAAACAAGCATCTTACTAAGCTGCTTGCTAAGGAAAACGGAATACCCATATCTCCCTATTTTGTAGTAAATTCTCACACGTCCCCCGAAAAAATCAAGGAGGAGGCAAGAAAAATCGGCTACCCTGTGTACGTAAAGGCCACGTCCTGCGGCTCAAGCGTGGGAGTTTACCGTGTCATAAGGGAGAGTGAGTTGATTTTAAGCATTGAAAATGGTCTTAAATACTCAAGGACCGTTCTTGTGGAAAAGGAAATAAAGGGTACTGAAACGGAAATTGCCATTTTAGAGTCAAGGGGAAAAATAACTCTTGGCAAAATAGGACAAATAAAGCATAAAAGCGATTTTTACGACTATGATACAAAGTACAGCTCCCCTGATGTGGAGCTTATTATTCCTGCTAAGCTGACAAGGGAGCAGGAATGTAAAATCAAGGATTATGCATACAGAATTTTTACAGCTATGGGTGGCAAGGGCCTTAGCCGTGCAGATTTTTTTGTTACGGAAAATGAGGTTATCTTCAATGAAATCAATACAATGCCTGGCTTTACCGGTGGCAGTATGTATCCCTTGCTTATGAGGGAGGATAGGGAGAGTATAGGTGACCTTATTGACAGACTTCTTGTGAATGAAATATAAATTTTCCTGTGTTAAAGGGTAAATATTTAAAAAGGTATTGAAAAGCTTTTATAAAATCTATTATAATATAAGGAGTACATATGTCAAAAGAGGCAATTTCTTTAATAGGCTACGGAGTGTCAAATAAGGCGGTATACGAATATTTTAAGCAGCTTAATTGCCCCATTACCGTACGCACTCCGCAAAAAACAGATGTGCCTGTTGGCACAAGGAATATATATGGAGAAAGCTATCTTGACACAAACGAGGATATGGTTTTCCGTTCCCCGTCTGTTCTTCCAAGTAGAATAAAGGGCAAGGGCAGAATTCTTTGTGAATCAGAGTTTGCCTTGTCGGGCATTGACTGTACAAAAATCGGTGTAACAGGCTCCGACGGAAAAACCACCGTTTCCACCTTGATACATAAAATTTTAAATCAAGGCAATAATGCCTATCTTGGTGGAAATATAGGCTATCCACTTATAAACTATTTAGGCAAGCTGAAAAAGGACGATACCCTTGTTTGTGAGCTGTCAAGCTTTCAGCTTTTTGATATGAAGCCACAGCTTGATGTATCGGTTATTACAAATATAACCCCAAACCACCTTGATATACATAAATCCTATGTTGAATATATCAGCGCCAAGCTTAACATTTTGAAGAATGCAAAATACAGCGTTTTAGGATTAGATGCTTATAAAATCGTACACTCTGTGGCTGAATTTGAGGATAAAAGGCTTTGCGTTGCCACCCTTGACGATATGAGCCACAGCTTAAATTGCAGACTTGATTTTGTATATACCAAGGGAGAGCACCTTTATTTTAATAAAGAGCCCATTGTAAGGATAAGTGATATTAAGCTGCGTGGCAGCTTTAATATACTTAATGTGTGTATTGCAATCGGCGCAACCTACAATTTAACAAGCGTTGACAAGATAAAGGACGGAATAGAGAGCTTTTACGGTGTAAACGGACGAATGGAGCATATAGGCTCCCGCCGAGGTGTTGATTATTACGACAGCGCCATAGATTCAACCCCATCACGCACCCTTGCAACCGTCAGCGCCTTTGAT
>JAFTHF010000298.1 GCA_017457545.1 Clostridia bacterium | reverse complement strand
CCTCTGCCCTGAGCCTCAAGAAAGGCCTTTGTAATTTCGTCAGAGGGGAAGATTGATGTAGTTGCACCAAGCTCTGTACCCATCTTAGTAATGGTAGCACTCTCGGGACCGGAAAGTGTCTTAATGCCCTCTCCACCCCATTCAATTATAGCGCCAACGCCACCCTTAACGGAAAGGATACGGAGTATCTCAAGGCTTACATCCTTTGCACTTACCCAAGGCTGAAGCTTACCTGTAAGGTTGACCTTGAACATCTTAGGCATCTTGATGTAGTATTCACCACCACCCATAGCTACCGCAACATTAAGTCCACCTGCGCCCATGGCAAGCATACCGATGCCACCTGCTGTGGGAGTGTGGCTGTCAGAGCCGATAAGAGTCATACCGGGAACACCAAAGCGTTCAAGATGAACCTGATGGCAGATACCGTTACCGGGACGGGAAAATCTGATGCCGTATTTCTTAGCCACAGACTGAATATATCTGTGGTCATCAGCATTTTCAAAGCCTGATTGAAGCGTGTTATGATCTATGTACGCAACAGAAAGCTTAGTTCTTACTCTTTCAATGCCTATGGACTCAAATTCAAGATATGCCATAGTGCCTGTTGCGTCCTGTGTAAGAGTCTGGTCTATGCGAAGGGCGATTTCCTCACCCACCTTCATCTCGCCTGAAACCAGATGCTCCTTAATAATTTTCTGTGCTATTGTAAGTCCCATTTTTGCCTCCTTATCTTAATGAGCCCTCTCTGTTAAATTTTTCAACAAGAAATTCAAGCTCACCGTCAGAAACGAAGTTCTGTCTTTCTCCTGCCTCGTACTGCTCGTCTACCCATTCCTTAATGGCAATAACAAGAGGACTGCGCTTATCAACAGTCTTATCTCCCTTAAGGCGATAATGCTCGTTGATCCAGTATGCAATTCCAGCAAGGCCGGATGTCTTTGTGATAAGAACGCCTGCAGAACGGTTAAGAATTTTCTTTGTATCAAAAATATTGTAAATTTCCTCATCCTTCATAAGTCCGTCAGCGTGGATACCTGCACGGGTAACGTTAAAGTTGCTGCCTACAAAGGGAGTCATCGGTGGGATTCTGTATCCCATTTCGTTGTGGAAATAATCTGCTATATCGGTAATAGCAGTAGGATCCATTCCGTCAAAGGTGCCCTTAAAGCCGGCATACTCAAATACCATAGCCTCAAGAGGAATATTACCTGTTCTCTCGCCTATACCGAGAAGTGAGCAGTTTACTGCCGATGCGCCGTAAAGCCATGCTGCGCCTGCATTTGTTACTGCCTTATAAAAGTCATTATGACCGTGCCACTCGAGAAGCTCACTGGGGACGTCGGAATACTGCTGTAAGCCGTAGATGATACCCGGCACGCTTCGTGGAAGCGCAACCTCGGGATAAGGAACACCGTAGCCCATTGTATCACAAGCTCTTATCTTAACCGGGATCTTTGCATCCTCTGCCATTTTTTCAAGCTCGTTTACAAAGGGAACTACAAAGCCGTAAAAGTCTGCCCTTGTGATATCCTCAAGATGACATCTTGGACGGATACCTGCCTCAAATGCATCATAAACTGCAGAAAGGTATGTTTTCATAGCCTCTGCACGGCTCATCTTAAGCTTCTTGAAAATATGATAGTCGGAGGAGCTTACAAGTATGCCTGTTTCCGCAATACCAAGGTCGTGAACAAGCTTAAAGTCCTCCTTGTTTGCTCTTATCCAGGTGGTGATTTCAGGGAACTTAAGCCCTAAATCCTGACATCTTGCAATTGCCTCTCTGTCCTTTTTGCTGTAAACAAAGAATTCGGTCTGACGGATAATACCCTTAGGTCCGCCAAGACGGGAAAGAAGCTTATAAAGCTCAACTATCTGCTCAACAGTATAAGGCTCCATAGACTGCTGTCCGTCACGGAAGGTTGTATCGGTAATCCAGATTTCCCTAGGCATATTGATAGGAACACGTCTGTGGTTAAAGGGGATTCTCGGTACGTCCTCATAGCTGTAAATATCCCTGTATAAATTAGGATCGGGAATATCCTGAAGCTGATATTTATATGTATCCTGCTCAAGCAGGTTGGTCTTTTTTGAAATCTCTAACATATGCGTTACCTCGGAAAAACACTATTTCTCTATTATTTAATTATAACAAAAAACGCGCGTAGTGTCAAGCATATGGACTACAGTTGATTAAATTTTAATGATTTCACATTTTAAGGTTGATTATACCCCCAAAATTTGTTATAATTAATAAAAAACACGTATTACGTTTAGATAGATTTGGAGAAGAAAATGTTCAAAAACAAGCACAAAACAGTCTTTAAGCATATGCTGAAGGAATCTGTTTTCTCGGTATTGCCCGTATCTCTGATTATCTTAGTCCTATGCTTTACTATAGCGCCTATTGATGTATCAAGTTTTACATCCTTTATTTTCGGCGCAGTTATGATTATTGTCGGTATGGCACTGTTTTCGCTGGGTGCAGAGATTTCTATGACACCTATGGGTGAATATGTTGGCGCACAAATGACAAAATCAAAAAAGATCTGGCTTATTGTGATCCTTTCCTTTATTGTGGGTGCTATGATTACAATGTCAGAGCCTGACCTTCAGATACTTGCAAAGTATGCCCCCTCTATTCCCTCCTTTGCCTTGATTCTCAGCGTTTCCGGCGGTGTGGGTGTATTCCTTATAATTGCAATGCTCCGTATAATCTTCGGTATCAAGCTTAAATATTTACTTATGTTCTTCTATGTTATCGTATTCGGACTTGCATTCTGCGTAAGCCCCGATTTCTGGGCTATCGCCTTTGACGCAGGCGGAGTTACAACAGGTCCTATGACCGTTCCCTTTATTATGGCGCTTGGTGTTGGTGTATCATCAATCAGATACGACTCCAAGGGTAGTGGCGACTCCTTCGGTCTTGTTGCCCTTTGCTCTGTCGGTCCTATTGCAGCTGTTCTTATCCTCGGTCTTATCTGCGGCAGCGAGGGCAGCAGCGGTGAGCTGTTTGAAATTCTTAAGTTTGAAAACTCACGTGAGTTTGGCTTAAGCTATATAAAATCCTTCCCCACATATTTCCTTGAAATCGCAAAGGCGCTTCTTCCCATAGTTGCATTCTTCCTTGTATATCAGGCATTTACGAAGCCTCTTTCAAAGAGTAAGATCGCAAAAATTCTTATCGGTGTCCTTTATACATATTTCGGCCTTGTCCTTTTCCTTACAGGCGCAAATGTAGGCTTTATGCCCGCAGGCTATCTTATCGGTGAATACTTAGGTGGCTCGAGTTATGCCTTTGTGGCAATTCCCATCGGTATGCTAATCGGCTTCTTTATTGTGGCTGCTGAGCCTGCTGTACAGATTCTTCAAAAGCAGGTTGAGGACGTAACCTCAGGCGCTATTCCCAAAAAGGCTCTTGGCTTTGCACTTGAAATCGGTGTTGCAATTTCTGTTGGCATTGCAATTTTAAGAGCGCTTACCGGTATTTCCATAATGTATCCCTTGCTTATCGGATATATAATCGCATTTGTTCTTACATTTTTTGTTCCCGATATCTTTACATCTATAGCCTTTGACTCCGGTGGAGTTGCATCCGGTCCTATGACTGCCTGCTTCCTTCTTCCCTTCTCGATAGGCATTTGTACCGCTATGGGAAATAACGTGGTTACCGACGCATTCGGTACTGTAGCTATGGTAGCTATGACACCTCTTATCGCTATTCAGATTCTTGGTGTTATTTACAAGATCAAGCTTAAGAAGGCTGAAGCTGCTGAGGCTATGAAAATGGAAGAATCCGCAGAGATTATCGACACTCCTGTGGACGATTCTATGGAAAGCACCATGGAATTTACTACCACATCTGCCAACTATATTGATAATGAAATTATTGACTTCTAAGGAGGTGAGCATATGCAAAAAATGTACTTATTCTTAACAATTACAAACCGTGAGGACGAAAAGGAATTCGAAGAATTTTTCAAGCTTAAGGAAATTCCCATTGTTTACAGCACACCCTGTCACGGTACTGCAAAAAAGCATATACTCGACCTCTTCGGAGTTGAGGAAAGCTTAAAAACCGCACACTACTCTGTCGTTACCGAAAATAAAAAGAATGAGCTTCTTAAGGGGCTGACAAAGGAGATGGCAATTGATTTGCCTAACCGTGGAATTGCTGTCAGCATTCCCTTAACAAGCATTGCAGGCAAGCGTGCCCTTGAGGCATTTGCGGATCGCCACCAGAATGATGAAACAGAAAACGAGGTTAAAGATATGACACAGTGTCAAACTGAGCTTATAATCGCTATTTGCGAAAACGGATATACAGAAAAGGTTATGGAGGCTGCAAGACAGGCAGGCGCTGCCGGCGGAACTGTTGTTCACGCTAAGGGCACAGGCGCCAAGTATGCAAAGTTCTTTGGCCTTACACTTGCCGATGAAAAGGAAATGATCTATATTGTTTCCTCCTCTGAAAACAAGAAAAACATTATGAGTGCAATTGTTGACGGTGCAGGTCCTCACACAGATGCACATACAATTGTATTCTCTCTCCCCGTATCCGACACAGCCGGACTTAAAATATTTGAGAAATAAGGTAAAAGCCGATGATTAAACCTGAAAAGCAATTTTACCACTTTGGGATGGGTCATAGAGAGAAAATGGTGTATAAGGACGGAAAATTAACTACCGTTATGGAAAATTCCGTGCTTTACAGCTGGAATGTAGCAAAAGAAGACTTCTATTTTGACGAGTACAGGGTTGTACTTACTCTTGATGACGGCTCTACCGTTCAGATATACGAAAACTCCGAGGGAGTGTACGTAAATGACACCTGTATAGCAGAATCCAAGCTTAATTTACCTGATTTTAAGGAATACAAGTATGATAAGCAGCTAAGAATACTCCACCACGAGATTCTTATAAGCTTTTACGGTATTCTTCCCGTGCCTAACTTCTATGTTTACCACAAGCCCTGGTACAGAGACGGCGCTATGATGGCACTTGTTCTTGAAAAGACAGGTAATATAGATTTACTTAAGCCCTGGGCAACCTCAGTTACCGACCTTTACGACAGAAACAACAAGGGCAACTGTGAGCCCGACAATCTTGGTCAGCTTGCATTTATTCTCTCCTTCTTCAAGGATAAGAATGACCCTGTTGTTAAATCCTTGGTTGAGGAAGCGAAGAGAATTATGGTTAATGGCTGTCTTACAGGCATTACAGATTACAATCACCACGAAATATACTCTACCCTGTGGCTGAAATACGGTCTTTCCAAGCTTGATATTGATACGGACTTTATTAAGATTCCAAAAGAATTTGACAGCTATGCAAGAATGTTCTGGATGGATAAATCAGAGGTGGAAACCGAAGCTCCATTTGAGAACAGATATGATGAGTGGTATCCCTATCTTTGGTGGGCAGTACGTCATTTCAATAATGAGCCCATTGACGAAGGCTTGCTTGAAATCAAATATCCTATGAGCTGGGAAATCTGTGCCTCTGAGGATAATTCTCCCGATATTGCTCCTCTCAGTGAGGAATACGCAAAAAACAAGTGCGGAACTCCTCATTCCTGGCACGCAGCAGAAATGTTTATGTATTTAATAGAAAAGAAACTATGAGGTAAAAATGAGTATTAAAAATGTAATTTTTGATTTTGGTCAGGTGCT
>JAFTHF010000297.1 GCA_017457545.1 Clostridia bacterium | reverse complement strand
GCCAATATCCACACCCTCGGGTAACAGCGCAAGGGCAATAAACATTTCCTCGCCGTCCTCAATATTCACAAGAGTGGCATATTCGCCCTCGATTTTCTTAACTATATAATCTATCGGTCCAAACATAATATTTCTCCTGTTTTTTTGAATATTTTATCACATAATCCACAATTTATCAAGGACTTTATTCCTCTTACAAATAAAATATTAATTACGCGCGAAAAATTTTTCACATATTATTGACAAGAAAAAAGCATTGTGCTAAAATAGGAAAATAAAATGCATGTAACAAAAAATTGCACAGTACATTTTATAAATTAGAAAGCGATAAATCCACTTTCAATCTTTTTAAGGAAGGTAACAAATATGTTTAAGAATCAGTATCTTAACGAGCTTATGGAAAGAGTAATCAAGAGAAACGCTAATGAGCCTGAGTTTCATCAGACTGTAAGGGAAGTTCTTGAGTCCATCGAGCCCGTAATCGAAAAGCGTCCCGATTATATTACAAGCGGCGTTCTTGAAAGAATGGTAGAGCCCGAAAGAATCATCAAGTTCAGAGTTCCGTGGGTAGATGACAACGGTAACGTTCAGGTTAACCGTGGCTTCAGAATCCAGTTTAACAGCGCAATCGGTCCTTACAAGGGTGGTCTCCGTTTCCATCCCTCAGTATATGAAGGTATTATTAAGTTCCTCGGCTTTGAGCAGACATTCAAGAACTCTCTTACATCTCTCCCTATGGGCGGTGGTAAGGGTGGCTCCGACTTTGACCCTCAGGGCAAGAGCGAGGGCGAGGTTATGAGCTTCTGCCAGAGCTTTATGACAGAGCTTGCTAAGTACATAGGCGCAGATTGCGACGTTCCCGCAGGTGACATCGGTGTTGGCGCAAGAGAGGTTGGATATCTCTTCGGTCAGTACAAGAGACTCAGAAATGAGTTTACAGGTGTTTTGACAGGTAAGGGCATTCCTTACGGCGGTTCACTTATCCGTCCCGAGGCAACAGGCTTTGGCGCTGTATACTACACAGTAGAAATGCTAAACTACTTCAAGGATGATATCAAGGGTAAGACCTTTGCAATCTCCGGCTTCGGTAACGTTGCTTGGGGTACTGTAAAGAAGGTTAACGAGCTTGGCGGTAAGGTAGTTACTATCTCCGGTCCCGACGGTTACATCTATGATCCCGACGGTATCGCTACAGAAGAAAAGATCAATTACATGCTTGAAATGCGTGCATCCTGCCGTAACAGAGTTCAGGACTACGCAGATAAGTTTGGTGTTGAGTTCTTTGCAGGTCAGAAGCCTTGGGGCGTAAAGGCTGATATCCTTATGCCTTGCGCTACACAGAACGAGGTTGGCATGGCTGAGGCTGAAAAGATTGTTGCTAACGGTGTTAAGTACTATGTTGAGGTTTCTAATATGCCTACAACAAATGAGGCTATTGCATACCTTAAGGCTAACGGCGTTATCGTAGCTCCCTCTAAGGCAGTTAATGCAGGTGGCGTTGCTGTTTCCGGTCTTGAAATGTCACAGAACTCTATGCGTTACAGCTGGAGCGCAGAAGAGGTTGATGCTAAGCTCAAGACAATTATGGCTAACATCTTTGCTAACTCCATTAAGGCAGCACATGATTATAACCTTGGTGACGACCTTGTTGCAGGTGCAAATATTGCAGGCTTTATTAAGGTTGCAGAGGCTATGAAGGCTCAGGGCGTTTGCTAAAAATAAAAATATTGAGGACGGAATTTCCGTCCTCTTTTTATTTGTATTTTTCTTTTGTGCCTTGAATTAGAATATCAGTTATGGTAAAATAAAATAAGTAAGCTGAAGGGAGGTATAGTATGGAGCAGACAGAGCTTAATTTTGACGGAATTATTAATATTCGCGGTACTGTGGAGAATGTTGTTTACCACAGCGAAGAAACAGGCTATGGCGTTTGTGATATAGAAGATGAGCAGGGTGAGCTTGTAACTGCTGTTGGTACTATGCCTTATATTTCAGTAGGTGAGCAGGTTGATTTATACGGAAGATGGGCGCACCATAAGGTTTACGGCAGACAGTTTAAGGTAGAACGCTTTGAAAAGGTGCTACCAACCGATAAAAATGATATTTTGCGTTATCTTGCATCGGGTGCTATTAAGGGTGTTGGCCCTAAGATAGCTAAAAAGATAGTTGACAAGTACGGTGAGGAAGCCTTTGATGTCATTTCCAATCATCCAACCTGGCTTGCAGATATAAACGGTATTTCTATGCGTAAGGCATTGGAAATAAGTGAGGACTTTAAGGAAAAGTCCGGTGTGCGCGATATAATTATGTATTGCAATGAGGGCTTTTCCCCCAATACAGCAATGAAAATATATAGGGTGTGGGGAAAGAATGCACTTGGCATTCTTAAAACAAATCCATATTGCTTGTGTACAGATATTGAGGGGATAGGCTTTAAATATGCAGATGAGATTGCAAGAAATGCAGGTATTCCCAAGAATGATGAAAATCGCATTAAAAGCGCTATAACCTATGTTTTAGGCGTATTTGCATCTCGGGATGGACACACTTATGTTTTGAAGGACAAGCTTGAAGAGGCTGTATCAAGGCTTCTTGAAATAGATATATCTTATATAACTTCACAGTTACCTGTATTAATTCAGGAAAAAAGAATAAAGAAGGTAGAATACAAGGGTGAAACTCATATTTACCTTACAGATGCTTATCTGAATGAGGAATATATAGCAAGAAAGCTTATAGTTCTTGACAGAAGCGCATCCTCTCTTGACAAGCATAATATTAAATCCTTGATCAGCAGAATAGAGCTTGAGGATAATATTACATATGCGGAAATGCAGAAAAAAGCAATCTATGAGGCAATGGAGAATGGCGTTACGATTCTTACAGGTGGACCGGGTACAGGTAAAACAACTATCGTAAAGGCGCTTTTGCAAATTTTCAACAGGCTTAATATGAAATGCGCCCTGTGTGCCCCGACCGGACGTGCAGCCAAGCGAATGAGCGATGCGACCTCCAGCACTGCGAAAACTATCCACAGGCTACTTGAGTTTGATAGCTTAAGCAAGGAGGTTAATGTACCTGAATTTTTGAGGAATGAAAACAACCATCTTGAGCAAGATGTTATTATTGTAGACGAAAGCTCCATGATAGATGTTCCTCTTATGTCATCGCTTTTAAAGGCGATTAAGCCCGGTGCAAGATTAATCCTTATTGGCGATATTTATCAGCTTCCGTCGGTTGGAGAGGGCAATGTACTTAACGATATAATTGCATCGGATAAATTCAGCGTTGTAACCCTTAATGAAATATTCAGACAGGCGGAAAACAGCGGAATTGTTGTTAATGCTCATAGAGTAAATAATGGCGAAATGCCTGATTTTAAGGAAAAATATGAGGATTTTTTCTTTGTGTCAATTACTGATGAAAGCGAAATTCCTTCATATATCGCAAACTTATGTAAAAACAGACTGCCTAAAAAATACGGAAACAGTATTTTTGACGGTATTCAGCTTATTTCACCTACAAAAAAAGGCTTGTGTGGAACACAGAACCTTAATTTAATGCTTCAAAGTAATATAAACCCACCCTCAAGCACCAAGAATGAGTATGTCACCAGAATTGGCAAGATATACCGTGAGGGTGACAAGGTGATGCAAATAAGGAATAACTACAATATCGAATGGGAAAGAGAAAACGAGACGGGTAGTGG
>JAFTHF010000296.1 GCA_017457545.1 Clostridia bacterium | reverse complement strand
GTGTGGTCAAAGTAAGGACTATGACAAGAGGTATGCTGAGATCGAGCCGGAGGACACACAGCTTGATATTTACACGACTGAGAAGAGCCGTGTAAAAGAGATCGCAGGTAATGGTACATGGTGGTACTGGTTGCGCTCTCCTTACCCGACCTCCGCCAACACCGTGCGCAGCATCGTTCCGTCTGGACAGTTGAACAACTACAGTGCCGGCAGTACGTACGGCGTGGCCCCCGCTTTTTGCATCTGACCTCTCGCCCCGTAAGGGGCGAGATAACACCAAAACACAAAACATAAACTGGAGGCAACTTTTTATGAAATCTAACCCTTTGGCTCTGCTCAGAGCTACACTCATTTACGCTGCTATGGCAGCTATCGCAATTATCACTATCGGCACTCTCATTATTCCCGTTATCATGGCGGCTGTGTACTCTTGGTATTGGCTCTTCCTGTATATCGGCTACCTTGTAGTGGCGCTTATCGCAGGCGCATTTATCGCAGGAGGTGCTTCAAAATGAAATCTACTGGTATCATTCGCCGCATTGACGATCTCGGCAGAGTCGTAGTCCCTAAGGAAATTCGCCGCAATCTCCGTCTTAGAGAGGGTGATCCCGTTGAAATCTTCACTGAGGGTGACGCTGTATGCTTCAAAAAGTATGACGTTACTGGTGATGTTCAGCAGGTCCTCTCCAACACCGAAAGCTATATCAAGCTGGAAACGGAGCTGTCACCTAAGGTTGTAAACGCCTTGCTTGGCAAGATAGGCGAAATGAAAACAATTCTGAAGGAGGTAGCAGAAAATGAGGATAATTAACCCCGGCTTTGAAATTCTTACTCCCATTGACGCTGACGCAATTCTCAAGCACATTGAGCTTTGCGGACGCACCTGTTACAAGTCTGAAAAGAAGATCACTGAGGAATCCTGCCGCACCTTCGTTCAGGGCATCATCAAGAGAGGCCATGAGGCCGTTCTGGAGCATTTCAACATCACAGTGAGGTTTATCTGTGACCGTGGCGTTTCTCACGAAATCGTGAGGCACAGACTGGCTTCCTACTGTCAGGAAAGCACACGCTACTGCAACTACGCTAAGGACGATTTTAGCAGCGAAATCACCGTAATTGATCCGCTGTACCTTGAGTTTGGCACTGACGCATACAACATTTGGAAGGAGTCTTGTGAGGCAGCTGAAGCGGCGTATTTCAACCTGTTAAACTGGGGCTGCTCTCCTCAGGAGGCAAGAGCCGTACTTCCTAACAGCCTTAAAACTGAGGTGGTTATGACAGCCAACCTCAGAGAGTGGCGGCACTTCTTCAAACTTCGTTGCGCTCCTGCTGCTCACCCTCAAATGAGAGAGATCGCAATTCCTCTCTGTAAGACCTTGCAGAAGAAACTGCCCGTTGTGTTTGACGGTATCTTGGAGGGTATAGCGAAATGAAAAAGTACAGAGTAGAATACTCAGGCTTTGCCTATGTTGAGGCAGACGATCCTGTAGATGCAGAGGAAAACTTTGACCGTGATACCGCTATTTTTGACGAGTACAAGGTTGAGGCTGTACAGGAGGTAGACGAGTTCACCGTGAGGTGTGAACAATGAAACACTTAGGTGACATAACTAAGATCAACGGTGCTGAAGCCCCTGTTGTGAATGTCATTATAGGCGGTAGCCCCTGTCAGGATCTTAGTGTGGCAGGTAAAAGAGCTGGACTTGCCGGTGAGCGCTCAGGCTTATTCATGGAACAGCTCAGAGTAATAAAGGAAATGAGGAAAGCAGATGCAGACAGAGGTAG
>JAFTHF010000295.1 GCA_017457545.1 Clostridia bacterium | reverse complement strand
TGAATCTGGTTATGCAGCTGGAAAAGAAGGGCATTCTGAAGGAATGCCGTGTGGAACTGCTGGGTACCTCCAGTGACTCCATCGAGAGGGCTGAGGACCGGGAGCTGTTCAAGGAGCTGTGCCAGTCCATCGGCGAGCCTGTTATTCCTTCTGAAATCGCTAACAATATGGAAGAGGCTATGGCAGCTATCGAGAAAATCGGCTTCCCAGTAGTTTTGCGTCCTGCATTTACCCTTGGTGGTACAGGCGGTGGCTTTGCGTACAATAAAAAAGAGCTTGAGGAGCTTGCAGTAGGCGCTCTTGCAGCATCTCCCGTTAGCCAGGTTCTTGTAGAAAAGAGTGTACGTGGCTTTAAGGAAATCGAATTTGAGGTTATGCGTGACGGTGACGATAACGCAATCACAATCTGCGGTATGGAAAACATCGACCCCGTTGGCGTACACACAGGCGACAGTATAGTAGTTGCGCCTATTATGACACTTAACGACCATGACCTTAAGATGCTTAATAACAGCGCAATCAAGCTTATCAAGGAGCTTAAGATTGAGGGTGGCTGTAACGTACAGTTTGCTCTTAACCCCGACTCCAGCGAGTACTATCTTATTGAGGTTAACCCTAGAGTTTCCCGTAGCTCTGCCCTTGCATCCAAGGCAAGTGGATATCCTATTGCAAGAGTTACAGCTAAGATTGCAGTTGGTATGACTCTTGATGAGATTGAGGTTGCAGGCACTAAGGCATCCTTTGAGCCTAACCTTGACTACGTAGTAGCAAAGTTCCCCAGATTCCCCTTTGATAAGTTTACCACAGTTCCCAACAAGCTTGGTACACAGATGAAGGCAACAGGCGAATGTATGGGTATCGGTGCTAACCTTGAGGAGTGTCTCCTCAAATCTGTAAGATCACTTGAAATCGGCGTATGCCACATTCAGATGGCTAAGTTTGATAATATGAGTGATGAGGATATGCTTACCTATATTGACACCTTCCATGACGATAACATCTTTGCAATTGCAGAGCTTTTCCGTCACGGTGCAGCAGTTAAGCAGGTCGCAGAAATTACAAAGATTACACCATTCTTCCTTGAATCCTTTAAGAAGATTACAGATATGGAAAAGACTCTTAAGGATAATAAGAAAAATGTTGAAATACTTAAGAGCGCTAAGTATATGGGCTTTGCAGATAAGTACATCGCTAAGCTTTGGGGCTGCTCTGAGCTTGATGTATGGAATCTTCGTAAGGCAAACGGTATAACTCCCATTTACCGTATGGTAGATACAGCTCACGTTGGCGCTTATATTCCTTACTTCTACTCCTCATTCTCAGGAGAAAATCAGTCTATCCATACCGATAGAAAGAAGGTTCTTGTGCTTGGCGCAGGTCCTATCCGTATCGGTCAGGGTGTAGAGTTTGACTATTCTACCGTACACGCAGTAAACACTATCCGTCGTTGCGGCTACGAGGCTATCATTATAAACAACAACCCTGAAACAGTATCAACAGACTACACAACAGCGGACAAGCTTTACTTTGAGCCTCTCACAGTTGAGGACGTAATGCACGTAATCGAGTTTGAAAAGCCTATGGGTGTTATCGCATCTCTCGGTGGACAGACAGCTATCGACCTTGCTGCTCCCCTTGCTGAAAGAGGTGTTAACATTATCGGTACAGACTGTGAAGCAATAGACAGAGCTGAAAACCGTGATGCATTTGAAAAGATACTTGAGGAGCTTAATATTCCTCAGCCTATGGGTAGAGCCGTTACAAATATTGAGGACGGTGTAAAGGTAGCAGCACAAATCGGCTACCCTGTTCTTGTGCGCCCCAGCTTCGTTCTCGGTGGCCGTGCTATGCAGCTTGTAGGTAACGAGGAGCAGATAAGAAACTATCTTAAGACAGCCGTTGAAATCGACGAGGACAAGCCCGTTCTTGTAGATCACTACATTCAGGGTAAGGAGGTAGAGGTTGACGCTATCTGCGACGGACGTGACGTATTCGTTGCCGGCATTATGGAGCTTGTAGAGCGTACAGGTGTACACAGCGGTGACAGTATCAGCGTATACCCTGCATTCAGCATTTCAAATAAGGTTAAGGGCAAGATTCTTGAGTATTCAAAGAAGCTTGGTCTTGGCATCGGCATAATCGGTCTTTTCAATATCCAGTTTATCGTTGACGAAAAGGAGGATGTATACATCATTGAGGTTAACCCCCGTTCCTCAAGAACAGTTCCCTTCCTCTCCAAGTCCACAGGCTACTCTCTTGCAGATATAGCTACTGAGGTTATTCTCGGTAAGTCACTTAAGGAGCTTGGCATCTTCGACCTTTATCCTGAGGAAAAGAAGAGATGGTACTGTAAGGTTCCTGTATTCTCCTTCAAGAAGATTAACGGTATTGATACCTACCTCTCTCCCGAAATGAAGTCCACAGGTGAGGCAATCGGCTATGACGATGACCTTAACCGTGCATTCTATAAGGCACTTCAGGCATCAGGCATGAACGTACAGAACTACGGTACCGTATTTGTAACTCTTGCAGATGCAGATAAGGAAGAGGCGCTTCCTCTGGTAAGAAGATTCTATAACCTTGGCTTTAACATTGTAGCTACACAGGGTACAGCAAGATTCCTTAAGGCTAACGCAATCAGAACAAGAGCTATGGATAAGATAAGCAAGGACAGTGCAAGTATTCCCGAGCTTATCAGAAGCGGACACGTTGCTTACATCATCAACACAAGCGATGTTCAGTCCACCTCCGAGCAGAAGGACGGATATGAAATCCGTTGTCTTGCAACCGAAACAGGCACAAACCTCTTCACATCACTTGACACAGTAAGAGTTCTTCTCGATGTGCTTGAGGACATCACACTTACAATTTCCACAATAGACAGCTGATATGAAGAATTTAATTTTTGAGATTATAAGCAACAGAAAAATCGCTAAGAACACCTACGAATGTGTTCTTAGCGGTGATATCACCGACATTAAGTGCGGTCAGTTTGTAAATATCACAGTAGACGGTCAGTATCTTCGCCGCCCTATCTCTGTATGCGATGCAGAGGACGGAAGGCTTACTCTTATCTATAAGGTAGTAGGCGTTGGCACAGAAAAAATGGCTAATATGACTAAGGGTACAAGGCTTGATCTTCTTACAGGTCTTGGCAACGGATATGACGTATCCAAGTCAGGCGATAAGCCTCTTCTTATAGGTGGAGGCGCAGGAGTTCCCCCTATGTACAAGCTTTGCCGTGACCTTGTAAGAGAGGGCAAATCTCCCTCTGTTATCCTTGGATATGGCTCTCTTGATGAGGTTTTCTACGAGGAAGAATTCAAGGCACTTGGCGCAAAGGTGTATGTAACTACAGTAGACGGTAGCTACGGTATCAAGGGCTTTGTAACAGACGCTATGGATATAGATTATACATACTTCTATACCTGTGGTCCCGAGCCTATGCTTAAGGCAGTATATAACAAGAGCGTAACAAGCGGAGAGTTCAGCTTCGAGGAAAGAATGGGCTGTGGCTTTGGCGCTTGTATGGGCTGCTCCTGTAAGACAAAATACGGCAATAAGCGTATCTGCAAGGACGGACCTGTGCTTGTGAAGGAGGAAATCATATGGTAAATACTAAAATAAATCTTTGTGGTATTGAAATTGATAACCCCGTTATCCCTGCCAGCGGCACCTTTGGCTACGGACAGGAATTTGCCGAGCTTTACGATATAAATATCCTCGGTACCTTCTCCTTTAAGGGTACAACCAAGGACGAAAGATTTGGCAACCCCACACCGAGAATTGCAGAAACAGCATCAGGAATGCTTAACTGTGTAGGTCTTCAGAATCCCGGTGTTGACCACGTTATCGCACACGAGCTTCCCGAGCTTAAGAAAATATTTAATAAGCCTGTAATGGCAAACGTAAGCGGCTTCTCTGTTGAGGATTACGCATACACCTGTGCTCTTCTTGATAAGGAGGAGCAGGTTGGCTGGCTTGAGGTTAACATCAGCTGCCCTAATGTACACGGTGGTGGAATGAGCTTCGGTACAAACCCCAAGAATGCAGCTGAGGTAACTAAGGCTGTTAAGGCTGTTACAACTAAGCCTGTAATTATTAAGCTTACTCCAAATGTAACAGATATAGCCGAGATAGCTAAGGCTGTTGAAAGCGAGGGCGCAGACGGCGTATCCCTTATCAACACCCTTTCAGGTATGAGAATTAACCTTAAGAACAGAAAGCCTATTCTTTCAATCACAACAGGAGGCCTTTCAGGTCCCTGCACCTTCCCTGTTGCGCT
Organism: Clostridia bacterium; assembly: GCA_017457545.1. Next base: position 321 of record JAFTHF010000295.1, on the reverse strand, counting down.
TCGTTGCGTATGGCAGGTATATAACGCAGTTAAAATTCCGATTGTAGGTATGGGCGGTATTACTAATGCTGAGGACGTTATCGAAATGATGCTTGCAGGCGCTACTGCAGTAGAGGTAGGCGCTGCCAACCTTGTAGACCCCTTTGCATCAAAGAAGATAATCGAATCCTTGCCCGCAGCAATGGAAAAATACAGTATTAATAATTTAAGTGAAATAATAGGAGGCGCACACTAATGGGAAAAGACGTAATCATCGCTTGTGATTTTTCAAGCGCAGAGGCGGTATTTAACTTCCTTGACAAATTCCAGGACGAAAAGCCC